>JAPPQA010000039.1 GCA_028817255.1 Gammaproteobacteria bacterium
CCGCTTTTCTTGTCCTCGATTGCGTAACGGCCGGCGGGCGCCCGCCGGAGGCGCTTGCCAAAGAGACGCCTAAGGCGCTGGCGCGGCGCGGGCGGGCGGCGCCTCGCAGGGCGCGGCGGCGTCTTCGATGACGATGGCCTCCCCCTCGCCGCGCGGGTCGCTGGCGGCGTGCATTTCCCGCCGGCCGCCGTCCCAGAGGATGGCCTGCATGTTGCCGTAGCGCCGCCCCACGTCGCGCAGTTCGTGTCCCAGGCGGCGCAGGGCGGCCCGTTCGGCCTCGTTCAGCGCCTCCGGCTCGAACTGGATCGCGTCGGGCAGAAATTGGTGGTGAAAGCGCGGCAGCCGCACCCAGGAGTCGGGCCCCCGCCCGGCGGCGAAGTCCAGGATGCCGAGCAGCACCATGCTGATGATGCGGCTGCCCCCGGGCGTGCCCAGCACGGCGATGCGGTCGCCGTGTTCCAGAAAGGTGGGGCTCATGCTGGACAGCGGCCGCTTGCCCGGCGCAATGGCGTTCGGCTGCCCGCCGGTCAGGCCGTAGGCGTTGCCCTCGGACGGGAAGATGGCGAAGTCGTCCATTTCGTCGTTCAACACGACGCCGGTGCCGGGGACCAGGAAGCCGGAACCGAAAGGCAGGTTGATGCTCAGCGTCGCGGCCACCCGGTTGCCCTGCCCGTCCATGACGGAGAAGTGCGTGGTCTGCGTGCCGGTCTGCTGTCCGTCGGCGGCGGCGGGCAGCGTGTCGCTGGGCGTGGCCGCGGCCGGATTGATGTCCGCGGCCAATTCCCGGGCGTAATCCGCGGCCAGCAATTCGCTCACGGGGACGGCAACGAAGTCCGTATCGCCCAGGAAAGAGGCACGGGCCCAGTAGGCGCGGCGCATGGCCTCGACCAGCAGGTGGCTGCGCCGCGGCGGCGGGCCTTGCAGGTCCAGGCCCTCCAGGATGCGCAGGGCCAGCGACAGCACGATGCCGCCGGAGGAGGGCGGCGGGGCCGACACCACGCGGATGCCCCGGTAATCGGCGACCGTAGGCCGCCGCTCGACGACCCGGTAATCGTAGAGATCTCGCAGCGTCCACACGCCGCCCGCATGGCGCACGCCGCGCACCAGGCGGGCGGCGAAGGCGCCGCGGTAAAAGGCGTCGCCGCCCTGCCGCGCCAGCAGCTCCAGGGTGGCGGCCAGGTCTTCCTGCACGATCCGGTGCCCCGGCGCCGGGATTTCGCCGGCGGCCAAAAACAGCGCCGCGCTTTGCGGGAAGGCGCGCAGCGCGTCCAGGCGGTAGGCGGCCAGCTTGCGGTAGCGCTCCGTCACCGGGAAGCCTTGCCGGGCCAGGCGAATGGCCGCCCGCAGGTTGTCCTGCAAGGGGCGGCAGCCGTACTGCCCGGAAATATGCGCCAGGGCCGCCGGCAGCCCCGGGATGCCCGCCGCCAGCGGTCCGTCCAGGCTGGATCGGCGCCCCATGCGGCGATAAACCTGGGCGGAGGCCTGGCCGGGCGCCGTCTCGCGGCCGTCAATCATAATCTGCATCCCGTCGGCGGCGCGGTGCAACAGCCAGAAGCCGCCCCCGCCCAGTCCCGAGGCAAAAGGCTCGACCACGGCCAGGGCGGCGCTGACCGCCACGGCGGCATCGAAGGCGTTGCCGCCGGCCCGCAGCGTCTCGAGCCCGGCCTGCGTCGCCAGGGGATGCGCCGTGGCGACGGCGGCATGGCCCAGGGAGCCGGCCGAGGCAGGGGCCGCCGCGTGGCCGGCCCGGCCCCCGAAGGCCAGCAGGGCCGCCAGCAGCAGCGTCTGCGCCGCCGGCGCCAGCCGCGTCGTTCGCGCCGCGCTCGTTGCGGCGGCGGCAAGCGCAGCGGGGGGCGCGCCGCTCGCGCCGTTCATTCCCCTCCGCTCCGCCGCAGCTTGCCGGGCGGGCGCGCCGCCGCCGACAGGCGCCGTTGCAGTGCTTGCAGCACCGCCTCGGGCACGAAGTCGCCCACATCCCCCCCCAGGCCGGCGATCTCGCGCACCACGCTGGAGGAAAGGTAATTGAAGCGTTCGGCGGGCATCAGGAACAGGGTCTCCAGTTCCGGCAGCAGGCAGCGGTTCATGGCGGCCATCTGAAACTCGTAGTCGAAATCGGACACGGCGCGCAGGCCGCGGATCAGAAAGCGCGCCCCCAGGCGGTGCGCCAGTTCCGTGACCAGGGTGTCGAAGGGGCGCACCTCGACGTTGCGGTACTCGGCCAGCGCCAGGCGGGCCAGTTCGACGCGCTCCTCCCGGGAAAAGGCGGCGCTCTCCCCCGCGTTGGCCGCCACGGCCAGCACCACCCGGTCGAACAACTCGGAGGCGCGGGCGGCGATATCCACATGGCCCAGGGTAATCGGATCGAAGGTCCCCGGGTAAATAGCAATCTTGTTCACGCGCTCCCCTCACGGCCGCGCCTGCGCCCCCCTGATTTACCACCCTATCACACCCTGCCCGCCCCCGCCCTGCCCGCGCCCGCGGCAGGCGCAACGGCCGCGGCGGCGGGGCGCTCGCGGGACGCCGCCGCCCCGAGGCGCGCCAGCAGAAAGCGCACCTGTCCCGCCTGCTTGCAGCGCAACGTCTGCAATGGCCGCGGCAGCCGCAATTCGCGGCTGCTCTCCAGGTAAAGCAGGCCGCCCTCCGCCAGCAAGCCGCGGCTCAGCAGCAGCCGGCAACAACGCTCCGCCAACTCGCGGCGGGCGAAAGGCGGGTCCAGGCAGGCCAAATCGAAAGCCTCCCGGCGCGGGCGCGACAGCCAGGACAGGGCGTCGGCGCACTCGATCCGCAACCGCTGCCCGGCGGCGAAAGCCGCCGCTTGCTCGCGCAGTCCGCGGCACAGGCGCGGGTCCCGTTCCACCAAAACGGCCCGGGCGGCGCCGCGCGAGACGGCCTCGAAGCCGAGCGCGCCCGTGCCGGCGAAAAGATCCAGACACGCGAGCCCTTCGATGCGCGGCTGCAACCAGGCGAACAGCGTTTCGCGGACCCGCTCCGGGGTGGGGCGCAGACCCGCGACCGGCGGCACGGGCAGACGCCGGCCGCGCCAGCATCCGCCAACGATCCGCACCTTGCCGCGGCGGCCCACAGCGGGATGCCCCCGCGCCGCCGGCTACGGCGCCGGCGAGGGCTCGGCCCGGTCCGCGCTCAGGTCTCCGACCATGACCGTGACCATGTTTTGCGCGTCCAGATACCGGTCCATGGCGGCGCGCACCTGCCGCGCGCTCACTTTTTCGATCTTCCGGGGAAAGGTCTGCAAATAGTCCGGGGGCAATCCGTAAAAGCCGATCCAGGACAGGTACTCCGCCATCTTGCCGTTGCTGTCCACCCGCAACGGGAAGCTGCCCACCAGGTAGCTCTTGGCCGCCTTCAATTCCTCCGCGGTGGGGCCCTCGCTTATGAACTCGGCCAGCTGCGCGCGCAGCAGTTCGGCGGCCAGCGCGGCCTGGTCGTTGCGCGTCTGCATGCCGATCACGAAGGGGCCCCGTTGCCGCAGGGCCTGGAAGCTGCTGGACACGCTGTACGCCAACCCCCGCCGCTCGCGGATCTCCTGGAACAGCCGGGACAGGAGCCCGCCCCCCAGGATATGGTTGCCCACGAAGAAGGCGATGCGATCCTCGTCGGAGATGCGCAGCCCGACCTGGCCGAGCAGGATATGGGTCTGCGTGGAGGGATGGTCGCGCCGTCTCTCCCGGGCTTCGTCCAGTGCCGCCACCGGCGGCAGTTCCGGCAGGGCGCGGCCCGCACCCAGGCGCTCCACCAATTGCGCGGCGATCTCCTCGGCCTGCCCGCGGTCCAGGTCTCCCACCAGCACCGCCACGACATTCGCGGCCGTGTAATGACGCCGGTAAAAGGCCAGCGCGTCCTCGCGCCGCAGGGCCGCGACGGCCTCCTCTTCCCCCCCCGGCAGGGAGGCGTAGGGATGCCCGGGGAACAGTTCCGCGTACAGGGCCTCGTCCGCCAGCGCGCCGGGAGATTGCTGGCGCTGGCGAATATGGACCAGCATGCGCTCACGCTCGCGTTCGAAGGCGGCCGGCGGAAAATCGGCCTGCTCCAGGAGCAAGCCCAGGTTTTCCAGCGACGCCCGCAACGCTTCCCGCCGACTGAGGCTGCGCAGGCTGACCACGGCAAAGTCCCGCCGCACGCCGGCGCCGAACTGCGCGCCGTGCCGCTCGAAGCCGCGGTTGAGTTCGTCCGCGTCCAGTCCGCCCGCGCCTTCGTTCAGCAGGCGGGCCGTGAGCGAGGCCAGACCCTTGGCCTCGCCGTCGCGGGCGCTGCCGGCGTCGAAGGCCAGGCGTATATCCACCATGGGCAGTTCGCGCGCCTCTACGAAATACACGGGGACGCCCGCGGCCAGCCGCCAGTGCTGCACGGTGGGCGCGGCCGGGGCGGCCGCAGCCGCGCACAGCAGGAGCAGGAGGCTCCACCTAGCGCGCATGTCTGCCGCCTTCCGGCGCCGCCCGCTGCCGCCCGGCCCCCGCCTCCAGCGGCAGCGGCTCCAGTTCCACCACCGTGAGCACGTCGTCCTGCAGGTATTTGCGCGCCACCTCCCGCACCTGCTCCGCCGTGACCTCGCGTATCCGCTCCACGTATTCTTCCTGCACCTGCCAGGACAGGCCCACCGATTCCAGCAGGCCGATCACCAGCGCCTGGTAGTAGAAGGAATCGAGTTCGTACCAGCGGGAGGCCTCCGCCTGGGCCTTGACGCGCCGCAGCTCGTCCTCGCCCGCCAGCTCGGTGCGTAACTCCTGTATCTCTTGTTGCAGGGCTTCTTCCAGCTCGGCCACGGAGCGCCCCCGGGCGGGCGTACCGGAGAAACTGAACAACATGGGCAGACGCGCCAATATGTTGTAGCCCGCCGAGACGGAGGCGGCCACCTGCTGCCCCCGGACCAGCCGGCTGCGCAGACGCGCGCTTTCGCCGCCCGTCAGCAACCCGGCCAGCACCTCCAGGGCGTAGGGCTCCCAGTACGGAACCGCTGCGTCCCGGACGGCGGACGGCAGCGAAGGCGCCTTGTAGAACAGGAACAGATACGGGACCTGCGCCGGCCGCTTGACGACAGCGCGGCGCCGCCCCTGCTGCTCCAGAACGCCGGAGCGGACCGCGGGCAAGGGCTCCAAGGCCTCGAAGGCGCCAAAGTGCTCCCTGGCCAGCGCCAGCACCTCGCCGGGCTCTACGTCTCCCACCACCACCAGGACCGCGTTGTTGGGCGCGTACCAGCGCCGGTACCAGAGGCGCACATCGTCTATTCGCATTGCGTCCAGGTCGTCCATCCAGCCGATGACGGGATGATGGTAGGGGCTGTGCCGGAAGGCCAGGGAAAGCCCCGTCTCGTAGGCATAGGACACGGGCGAATCCTCCACGCGCCACCGCCGCTCCTCCTTGACCACCTCCAGCTCCGTGGCAAACGCCTCCTCTTCCAGGATCAGATTGCGCATGCGGTCCGCCTCCAGGGCAATGCCCACCGGCAGGCGGGAACGTTCCAGCAACTGGTAGTAGGCCGTGTAATCCCTGCCGGTAAAGGCGTTTTCCCGCCCGCCGACGCGCGAGACGGTGCGGGAAAAGGCGTTGTCCGGATTTTTCTCCGTGCCCTGGAACATCATGTGTTCCAGCACGTGGGAAATGCCCGTGATGCCTTCGCGTTCGTAGCTGGAGCCGACCTTGTACCAGAGTTGCACGCAAGCCACCGGCGCCCGGCGGTCTTCCTTGACGATCAGTTTCAGGCCGTTATCCAGCCGGTATTCGTGGACTGCGGCGGGCGCGGACACCGGCGCCAGGAACAGCAGGACCAGGAACGCCGCCGGCACGCGGGCGCCGGGGAAGGACATGCGGTTCGCGGGCAAGCGGGTGGCGGGGCTTGATCGGTTCATGGCGCGGATCATGCCGAAGCGCCCCCGCCGGCACAAGCCCCCGACGGGCGCGGCAATCCAGTCCATGGCGACGCGGTGCGAACGGCGCCACGCCTTCCCAAGGGATGCCCCGATGCAACGGCCCGCAACGGCTTGGGAAACGTCGTTGCTTGTCCGCGCCCGGCCCCCTCTCCCAGAGAGCGCACAGACCGGGCGTACCGGCCGGGGACACCCCTTACGCATTTTCTTGGAACCCCAGAGGGAGAAGTATGCCGCGAAGAATTCCTCGACGGGCTGTTAAGACGAACTGTTTCCGCGAGGAATAAATTTGCCAACGAAAGCCACGGCAGTAACCCCTGCCAAGATGGCGGCAACCAAGTTGTTTCCGTGCCGAGCGAGATACACGCTGGCAACGATAGCAAAAACCGCTATCAGAAACCCGAACCACTGTCCTTGATTTTCTTGGCGAATCATAGCCTCTGAAATGCGGTTTTCCCATCCAATGCGGTGGGCTTGTTCCACCTTCAGCGTTGCCAAGAAATCTTTCGCACTTCCC
>JAPPQA010000040.1 GCA_028817255.1 Gammaproteobacteria bacterium
GCTCTTTTGGCATTGGCGCAAGCGGCGTTGCCGTTCCGCTCCCGCATGGGGCGCGCGTTCTTCTTTGCGGTGCGGCCTGGCCGGGAGGAACGGCCGCCGGCGTTCGCGTTTCCCTCTCCCGCGCATCCCCGCAGACCGAACCCCGCCCCGTTGCACAATTCTTTTATCGGCGTTAAGATATATCGTTGGCGGAGAAAAGCACCCGTGTCATCCTGTCTGATGCTGACTGCATTGACCCCGTTGTTCGAGGGGGGGTGTCGCAGGTTGTGTGCCGATTTTGTCCGCTGCGCTCAACGGGCCTTATGCCGAGGCCGGGATATCCCCTCATCCCTTACCCTTGCTCTTAAGCATTCCGGCCCGCTTTGCGGCGGGCAGGGCGGAGCCCGAGCGCCCCCCAGGAAATTTTCTGGGCTTCCCCCGTGATTGACAGGACCGAAAGCCGGTCCCGCTCGAGCGCAATCGCAACGATATGCGCGCTTATCTTCTTGATGTTTTCTCATGCCTTCGCGCTGGAGTCCGGCGCATCGTCCGGTCCGGATTGGTCGGGGAGCATAATCTATGCCTTCGATTACGATGAGAACGAACGAGAGGACGATTTCGATTTCAGCACGTATCTGCGCACCAGGACGGGCGTCACGCTGCGCGAGCGAAAAGTCTCCCTGGTTTTCAATGGCAGGCTGCGCACCGATCTGGATTCCGGAAGCAGCGATCGCGACCGGGCCTTCGAGGCGCGAACGGACAAGCGCATCTTTCAGGCGTACCTGGATACGAAAGACTGGTGGCCGTGGGCCTCCGGGATTCGAATCGGCCGGCAATGGGTGCATGAGATCGAAAGCATCCACATGGACGGCATACGCTTTTCCACAAAAAGCGACAAAGCGAATTTCATGGTCTTTGGCGGCCGGCCCGTTTCGGAGTTCAGCGCGGTGTCGTCCCACCACGTATATGGCGGGCAAATGCGCTTGTTGGTCGGCGGTCTCGACATTCCCCTGCATTTTCTTCTGAACGATGAAGACCGATATGTAAACGACCAGGCAGGCATTGGATTTTCGCGCGGCCTGTGGAACAGACAGGCTCACGCCTATGGCGACTACACGCTCCTGAACGGCCGCGGCAGGGAATTGCGGGCGGGCATATCGTCTTTTGTGTCCGCATTCAATATGGACGTGTCTGCCCGTTATTATCAGCGGCTCACCGAGAGCGGCTCCGATGAAACCGCGGACGACCGGATTTTTTCGGAGTACTTCCGCATTCTCAATACCTCCCGGAGACTGCGACAACTCGATCTGACATTGACCAAATATTTCAGCCGCTTTGCCGTGGGAGGGGGGCTGAACGTCACGGCCGTTGACAGGGACGACTCCGGCAACAGAAAGGCGACGCATCGCTACGTCAATTTGCATGTTTTCGATTTCCTGGCAAATGATCTCTCCTTGCTGTTGCAGGCAAACATCGCCAGGCAGCAATTCGATTCGCAATACGCTTACAACATCCAGGGTTCTGCCGGCGCCACCGACACCAGGGGCCGGGATGAGACCTTTTCCGTTTCCGGTCAACTCGATTACCGGGCGGACCGGGACACTCGCGTTTCAGCCGGCGTTTCCTGGTCCGACTATGACTTCTCTTCCTCGGTCAATCCAAATGTGATCTTCACTCAAGAGGCGATGGAAGCGCACGGCGTACTGACCAACGTTCCCCATCTGCTGACCCAGGACCTGGGTGGAGACTTCATTGTAAAGACCTATTTTCTGAGGCTTCGCAAACGTTTCGCCTCCGGATGGGAGGCACAGTTGAGGATGAGTTACGACCGCGGAGGTCTTTCCAGGAATATCGGGAATCGCGGTTATAAACGGGTTCTCTTACGCTTGACCCGGAGATTTTAGAGATGGCGCACAACAACAACGCGGGACAACGATCGTTGCCGATTCGGGAACGGATGCCAATACGGCTGGCATGGTGCCTGTTGCCCTTTGTCCTGGCGGCAAAAATGGAGCATGGCCTTGCGGATACCGGTTTAATTTTCGATCATCAGAAGCATCGGCAGATCCCGTGCGCCACCTGTCATCAGCTGCAAGATCAGAATCAACCCAGGCGCACACCCGAGAAAGTTTGTGCCCTGTGTCACGAGATCGGCGATCATGCAGCCCCCGATGCCGGTTGCGCCATGTGCCATTCGCGCGACAACCATGCCGTCGGCGGTTTGCCGCGCCCGGCCTACGCCGAGCTTCGATTCTCCCACGAGCCTCACCTGCGGGCGGGAGTGCCCTGCTTGGATTGCCACAAGAATCAGGAGCGGGCAAAAGAATACCGGCAGATCCGCTTCCCCGGGATGACGGAATGCGTGGCTTGCCATACCCAACGGAGCGTTTCCACGGACTGCCAGACCTGTCATCAATATTGGCGCAAGGATGTCGTCCCGGATTTCCACAATGACCACTGGCTGCGGCAGCATGGACGATTCGCGCGCGCGCGGTTCGAAGAAGAATGCGCGCGCTGCCACAACGAAAAAACTTTTTGCCAGGATTGCCACATGGCCGATCCGCCGCCGTCCCACACTCTGTTCTTCAAGAACCGGGGGCATGGAGCGATTGCCAGGGGGGACCGCAAGATGTGCCAGGCCTGCCATCAGCAGGATGCCTGCCAGGAGTGCCATGATCCCGAGAGCGGGGTCCGGCCCGCGTCGCACCTGCCCGGCTATGCCAGCCCGCCGTACCTGCACTGTGTGCAGTGCCATTTCCCGGCCGGGGAAGCCAACGGCTGCAGTGCCTGCCACGGCCCGGACCGGATTGCCGAAAGGCATCAGGCCGCCGCCGGCAGCCTGTTGAGCGATGCCAGCAGGCAGTTCGTTACCGGCCTTGTCACCGGCAACCAGAGGAACTGCCTGAGCGCCTGTCACCGCTACGACACCAGGCCGCCGCCGCATCCGTTGGGAACGCTGAACAATGCGGATTGCTTGCGATGCCACATCGCCGATTAAACTTTGAAGTCCCTCCTCGCGGGGGCGGCTTGAGGCTCCTGAAATGGAAGGCGGCGTTGCTTTTGATCGCCTGCATTCCGGGGTTGGCGATCTTGCTGGCGTCGGCCCAGGAGAACAGGCTGCACAAAAACCTCGAAACGGAGAAGGACGCCTACTCGAACCTGGCCAGGCCGCCGCATCCGCGGACCGCGGCAAAGGAATGGTCCTTCCGGTATTTCCCTCCCAGCAAAGATCGAAAGGAACTCTCCCCCGATTTCCAAAATGTCCAGCTTCTTTTTCTGGATACCGCGAAATTCATGTCGAACATGGCTTTTATGGCGCAGTCCCTGGGGGTGCAGTGCAAATATTGTCACGACCTGCGCGACTTCTCCTCGGATGCCGTGCCGGCCAAGCAGCGGGCGCGGGAGATGATCGAAATGGTTCAGGGACTCAACGCCAATCAGGAGGAGGGGGGGATTAATTGTTACACCTGCCATCAGGGGAAGACGCTCGCCGTATCCGCTCCCGTTGCGACCACGGACGCAGCCGGGGAGGCGCGGCAGGATGCGGCGTCCGATGCCTTGCCCGGACAGCCGCCTCCAAGGCGGCGCCCTTCGGCATCCGAGGGGCCCGGGGATCGGGAACCGAACCGGTTGCCCGACCTGTCCGGTTCCGGCGACCGGCAACGGGAGCAAGAGCCGGATGCCGCCGGCAAGGACCCTGCGCTTCCGCGGCTGGGAGGGGCCAGCGTCAAAGAAGCGGCCGAACAGTTGCAGGCGCATTACTCCGAGCGATTGCTTTCCCGTGGAGTTCAGGGTGTCGAGGCAGCGGGCCGCGGGAAATTCGGCGGGAATTTTCGGCTCGATTCCGGCCTGCGTTTGGGCAGGCGGGGCCTGTACGGAGACGTTGACGCCCTGATTCCTTTCGGGACCGTCGCGACGGACTCGACTTGGTTCCTGCAGCCGGGACTGGCGTTGTGGGAAGACCGCCATGGCAGGCGCCGGGAGGAAATCGCCCTGGGGCTGGGGCGCCGCTTTCATTGGGGCGAGCCGGCGATTGTCGGCCTGGGGGGGTTTCTGGATTATAACTTCGACCATGGACACCGCCGTCTCGGGCTGAGTGCCGACTATCAGTCCGGGGCGGGGTATCTGTCCATGAATTTATACAAGCGCTTGAGCGGCTGGAGCAGAGGCCGCGACGAGGGCGTATTCCAGTATGAGGAAATCGCCCTGGACGGCGCCGAGTTTTATTTTGATTATGCGCTGACGGAACGTTTCAGCATGCATGGACGAAGCTCGGCATGGAAAGGCAAAGGCCGGCAAACGGACACTCGGACAGGGTATGAAGCGGGAGTGGCGTATCGGCTCTGGCCGGGGCTTGAACTGACGGGCGGTTATAGCCGTCACGATCGGCAGATTCACGATGAACGCTGGAGTCTGGGGCTGCGCTTTCGGTTTCCATTCGCGGAACGCGCCCTTGGCAACCGCCTTCCCGATTTGTTCCGCCCCATAGAGCGGGAAAAACGGATCTTCGCCGGGGAAAGGATTATCAGGCCCACTCTGACGGCGGCGCGCCTTGGGCCGGGGGCTCCGGAAATTATATCCCGGGGCGCGGCATTCGCTATCGAAATACCCGCGCTTCCGCGGCAGCCGACGGCCGATGTCATTGTAACGCCGCGGCACTCAGGTGCGGCATCGGTCGAATACGGCACGCAGAGTAGCGGACCGTTCCGGGCAACGCTTGCCCTGCGCTTTACCCCGGAAAACTGGAATCGGGCGCAGACGGTATGGGCGCGTATTCCGGCCCCGGCTACCGGGCGCAGCTCGGGCCTGGCCTCCTCCGCCGGCGCGCAAGTGCGACAGTTGCAGGATCTGCCGGCATCTTCGGTGACCATCGCCTGGCTCTATCGTTCCGCCGACCCGCGTTATGACGGCCTCACCACCTCGCTGACCTTTGCGGTGCGTGATTCCGGGGAATCGGCACTCGCCTTCCCGCAGGCGGTTTACACGGTCGCCGAGGGCGCCGGCACGCTCACCGTGTCGGTCACCTTGAGCGCGGCGGCGGGCAGCGATGTACGTTTGGCCGTTTCCACTGCCGACGGCACGGCCGCCGCCCCCGGAGACTACACCGCTATCGGCGCCCGGACGCTGACGATTCCTGCCGGAAGCACCCAGGTCGAATTCTCCATCTCCATCACCGATGACGGCACGGTGGAGGCCGAGGAGACCTTCACCGTGTCTATCAGCGCCGATAATCTGCCAGCCGGGGTCAGTCTGGGCGCCCAAAGCACGGCGACGGTGCGCATCACCGACGACGATGCAAGGCCCACTGCCGCCGCCGGCGCCGATCAAACTGTGAACGAGGGAGCGGCGGTAACGCTGGACGGCAGGGGCAGCAGCAACGCGGCGGGCGTTGCCGCCACCG
>JAPPQA010000041.1:0-3796 GCA_028817255.1 Gammaproteobacteria bacterium
CGCGCCGGATTTTACCCTCACCCCAACCCTCTCCCAGAGGGAGAGGGAGAAGAGGGCGCCCTTTCTTCGCTTCCCTCTCCCTTTGGGAGAGGGACCGAGGGTGAGGGCCGAAGACAGCGCATCCCTGGGCGCAACCGCGCATTCGTCTCAGTGGAATCACGCGCTTTGTTACCCCCTTCGTGCAATATCCGGGCTAAGGCCGCGCGCCGCGCCGCCGCCGCGCCTCCTTGGGATCCATGCATAAGGGCCGGTAGATCTCCACCCGGTCGTCAGGGGACAGGAGGTAACTCAAGGGACGCCGCTTGCCGAAAACTCCCACTGCGTTGGCCGCCAGGTCAATCTCGGGACAAAGCGAGAGCAGGCCGGAGCGGCGTATGGCCTCTTCCAGGGTCGTCCCGGGATGCGCCTGCACGGGGACCGCGTAGGCCCGGTTCGCCGCCGCGTAGGCCACCGTGACGGAGAATTTGCGCCCGGCGCGGATCACGGAGGCGCCGCGGACGAATCGCGGGAACAACGATAGAGTTCATGGGCGCGGGCCACGAAGGCGTCCGCCATCGAGGCCGCGCTCCGTTGCAGCAGCGGCCCCAGGGACAACTGCAACAGGCGGCCGCGGAGCGCGAAATCCAACTCCAGGGATACCCGGCACGATCCCGGCGCGTCGGCATCGTCAAAGCGCCAGGCGCCCTCCAGACAGCGAAACGGGCCGCTCACCAATTGCATTCGGATGCCGCGGCCGGGCACCAGAGTATTGCGGGTGGTCAAGGCCAGGCGCATGCGGGCAAGCGACAGGGTCAAGGCGGCGACGATCTGCCCGCCGTCCCGTTGCAGCACTTCGGCGCGGGAACACCACGGCAGGAACCGGGGATACGACTCGACATCGTTGACCAGATCGTACATCCGCGCTGCCGGATAAGGGACCCGGACTTGCCGACGAACGCGATACAACCCCGAAACTACCCTCCCAGGTCCAAAATGCCGCTGGCATGGAGAAAGATCGCCAGGAACCCCACCGGCGCCAGAAAACGGATCGCCAGCCGCCAGGAACGGTAGGCAAGGCCGTCGGGCAAGCCCAACTCCTCCCGGCTGGAGCGCCTGGAGATCCGCCAACCCGCAAACAGGGCGATCAACAAGGCGCCCAGGGGCAGCATGATATTGGTCGTCAAATAATCCAGCCAGTCGAAAAAGGTCTTGCCCAGCAACTGGTATTGCTGCCAAAGATTGAAGGACAGCAAGGCGCCCACGCCCAGCAGCCAGGCCGTCCCGCCCGCCGTTACCGCCGCCCGGAAGCGGCTCCAGCCCCGGCTCTCGATCAGCCAGGCGACCGCCGGCTCCAGGATCGAGATCGCGGAAGTCCAGGCGGCGAACGACAACAACAGGAAGAACAAGACGCTGAACAGCGCTCCCCAGGGCATCTGGCCGAATGCAATGGGCAGCACCTTGAAGATCAGGCCCACGCCCTGGGCGGGTTCCAGGCCGTAACTGAACACCAGGGGGAATATCATCAGGCCGGCAAGCACCGCCACCAATGTATCCAGGGCGGCCACGCAGCCGGCCATGCGGACGATGGAGCCCTTCTCCGGCAGGTAGGCGCCATATGCGATCAGCGCCCCCATGCCCACGCTCAGGCTGAAAAAGGCCTGCCCCATGGCCACCAGAAAGACGCCGGGATTCTCCAGCAGGTAGGGGAAATCCGGGCGGAACAGGTATTCCACGCTACGGCCGAAACCCGGCGTCTGCAACCCGTAGCCTACCATCAGCAGCAACAGGCCGAACAGCGCCGGCATCAGCAGCTTGACGCTGCGCTCCAGCCCTTCCTGCACGCCCAGCGCCTGCACGGTAACGGTCATGCCCATAAAAACGGTATGCAGCAACAGGAGCAGTCCGGGAGAGCCCAGCAGGTCGCCGAACAATTCGCCGACCCCGTCCTGCGACTGCGCCCCCCAGCCGCTCACGGACAGGAAAACGTAATGCAGCACCCAGCCCGCGACTACGCTGTAGTACGAGAGGATGCTGACGCCGGTGGCGACCCCCAGCCAGCCGATTATGGACCAATGCCGGCTGCGCCCCTCCTCCATGGCGATCAGGCGAATGGCGCCGATGGGGTTTTGGCGGGCGCGGCGGCCGATCATGATCTCCGCGATCATGATCGGCAGGCCGAGCAACAGCACGCAAACGATATACGCCAGCACGAAGGCGCCGCCGCCGTTCTCCCCTGCCACGTAGGAAAAGCGCCATACGTTGCCGATCCCCACCGCGGAACCGGCGGCGGCAAGAATAAAGGCCCAGGAAGAAGACCACTGCCCGTGAACTCCCATTTTCGCCATTTGCAGGATTCCTCCGCCCCAAAGAACCGGTATTGTGCGAGAAAACGCGCGGTCTTGCCACCGCCGCCGACACGGCGCCGATACGGCGCAAGCCGTTACGCAATCGAAGCTCAGCAAAGCGGTTCTTACGCATCACTCCCCCCTTGAGGGGGAGTCGGCAAGCAGGAGATCGGCGAGGTGAAGGTGGAACTCTACGCATCACTCCCCCCTTGAGGGGGAGTCGGCAAGACGAGGGCGCCAGCCCGAAGTCGCGCCGGTGGGGGGAGCAGCTAAAGCGCCTGCTACACCCCACCGCCCAGGAGAACCGCAAGGGCCGCCCAGGCTCCCCCTCCAGGTGTACATCCAGGGGGAAGCGATGGAAAAGTGCGGCGGGCGCCCGACGCCGCCGTTATAATGCAGGCGGAGGCGCGGCAAGGCTCGAAAACGCCCGGAGGAACATATGAAAAAAAAGCAGCCGGGCACGGTGCCGGGAAAGACGGTGACGCTGAACCGCAAGGCGCGGCACGACTACCTGCTCGGCGAACGCTTCGAGGCCGGGATGGCCCTGCAGGGGTGGGAAGCGAAAAGCCTGCGCGCCGGGCAGGCGCAATTGCAAGGCAGTTACGTAATCCTCAAGGAAGGCGAGGCATATCTCTTCGGCGCCCGGTTCACGCCCCTGCCTACGGTAGCCGCGCACTCGGCGCCGGACGCGCAACGCACCCGCAAACTGCTGCTGCACCGGAAGGAGCTGAACAAGCTGCGCGGCGCCGTGGAACACCGGGGTCATACGCTGGTACCCACGGTCCTGTACTGGAAGCGCGGCCTTGCCAAGTTGGAGATCGCCTTGGCCAGGGGAAAAAAATCCCACGACAAACGCGCCACCCTGCGCGAGCGCGACTGGCAACGGGAGCAGCGGCGCTTGCTCAAGCGGCGCGGCCGCGGATAAGGGCGCGCGGATGCCGGAACGCAAAGCGATGCGCTGCTACGTATCCGGAAGGGTGCAGGGAGTGTGCTACCGCATGGAGACCCGGCAGCGGGCCCTGGAACTGGGCCTGAGCGGCTGGGTGCGAAACCTGGCAGACGGCCGGGTGGAGGTACTGGCCTGCGGCGGAGAACAGGAACTGCGCCGACTACGGAGCTGGCTGAAGCGCGGGCCGGCATTGGCTCGCGTGCATGCGCTGGACTGCTCCCCGGTCGAATACGAAGAGCACTCGAGTTTCCGTATCGCCTAGCCCGGATATTGCCCGAAGGGGATAGCGAAACGGCGGCAATCCCCGATAGGAAATCCCCGATAATGTAAGCGCTTCCCGTTACGCAATCGAAGGGAAGCAAAGCGGCTCTCTTATATTCCGTTATCTCCGTTATCTCCGCCACTCCCACTTTCCCCTCATTTTTCCCATCACTCCCCCCTTGAGGGGGAGTCGCAGCAGACAAGCCGTCAGGCGCCGGCTGCTGCGGTGGGGGGAAGGCGGCCCTTGCGGTTCTCCTGGGCG
>JAPPQA010000041.1:3806-9592 GCA_028817255.1 Gammaproteobacteria bacterium
AGGCGCAGTTTTGCGGCGGCGACATCACCGGCAACGGCGGCATCCCGCTGCTCGGCACCGTTGACCGCAAACTCGGTTTGACCCGGGCGCTCGCCCGGATGCTGCGCGATACGCGCCGCAAAGCCAGTTGTACAGTTGTGTCTAATTATTCAGGACCTCTATCGGAGCAGTGTAGTCCAGGCATTTCAGACGGGTTCGGTTGTAATTCTCCACAAACCGATAGATGAAGGCGTTCCTTTGCTCATGGTTGCGGAACTTCCTCCTGCCGTGATGACTCTTGACGGCAGGCCTGCTGCGCACCGCTTCGCTGATGCGTCGGTTGAAACGCCCCACCATGCCGTTGGTCTGCGGGTGCCACGGGCGAATCAGACGATGCTCAATCCGCTGCGCTTGGCAGATGAGGTCAAACGGGTGCCTGCCGCTGGGCCTGCCCTTGGGCTTGTTTTTCTGGCGCTTCCATCCAATCCGGTATCGACTATGTAAAGTGGAGGCTAAAAGATAAACATGAAGTTGCACAAATTGGCCAAGACCACGTCCGCTACTCGGGCGTATATCCAGAACTCGTCCCAATCTGGTCCGGCTCTGGTGCGTGAGTTGGGGATTTCGGTACAATTGGGCGATTCTGGCGCTACTGGTGCGGGCGTTGCGCCGACAGTGGCCGAGGGTGGAGATCGTGCTTTGTGGCGACAGCGGCTTTTGCCACTGGAAGATGTTGCGCTGGTGCGAGCACTACGGGGTGAAGTGTCTGGTGGGAATCACTCGCAACCGCAGACTCCTGGCGTTGGCGGTCCCTTGGACCAGACTGGCCGAAGATCACTACGAAGCCACGGGCGCCAGAAGCAGCGCCGGTTTGCGTTGTTGCACTACGGTGCCCGCAGCTGGGGCCGGAAACGGCGCGTGATCGTCAAGGCCAAGTACGGCGCGCATGGCGCCACCCCGCGCTTTGTCGTCACCAACCTACAGGAGCACAGTCCCTGTATGACCAACTGTAATGTGTGCGCGGGGAGATGGAAAACCGGATCAAGAATCAACAGTTAGACTTGTTCGCAGACAGGATGTCCTGCCGCTGCTGATGGCCGAATCAGATGCGACTGTTGCTGTCGGGATTGGCTTACACTTTGTTCGAGGACTTGCGGTGCCTGGCCTTGAAGAGCACTTCTCTGGCGCGGGGCGGGGCTCGAATCGGATTTTCTCATACTGTTGAAGAGCAGCGCTGTGGTACTACGCAACAAGTCGTCGGGGTCGCTTGCTGTTGAGCAGCGCCTGTCCGCACCAACAGTTATGGTGAATCGCCGCTTGGTGCCTGGATATCTCGTAACCCTGATGTAGTGTTGCTTTGGCACGCAGACCAAGAATGGAGGAATGCGGGGAGCGTACGCCCGAAACCGGCCGAAACGCAAATCCCGCTCGAAAATGGACCGCTCCGAGCCCGCCTTCCTGTCAGCTATCCCAGACGACGACACATCCAGTGGCAAACTGGCACTCGTGCAATATCTGGGCTAGTATTTTTAGTTAGTACTCATAAGATATTTGACATGGTCCGGGGCGCTACATTCTGGAACAACTGTTCCCACAACCTGATGCCTCTCAAGTATCTTTGTGCCTGGTGTTTTATCCTCTCTGGATTTAGATAAAGCAGGATCTTGAGGGCGCAGTCCATCACATCATGTATTTTCCATTCCTTGCCGGTAATTCCTTTTTGTTGCATTTGTTCTTGCAGGCGATAACGTCGGCCGTCTAGAGCCTTATATTCATCTCGAATCATCTTTTGCCAGAAAGCGAGGTCCCTGGCTGTTGCACACAAATCATCGATATGCGCATTACTCGCATGGGCAAGTTGAAGACCCGAGCTAAGGACCTCTCCCATCATCTCTCGCTCTAGTTCTGACGTTTTGCAGTGCTTCATAGGTGACCAGGCATGAGTTCCTTGAACATTTGTCCGAGCGACTATGGCTCCCCTCCAAGAACACCCGGTAAGCCAAATCCAGTCCTCGTTGTAGCTCCGTGGAAAGGGCACACGCATTAGCCACTTCTGGCGATAGGCCAGGAAGCCTCCCGAAACCGGAAACGGGGGCTTGCACAGTTCAAATGCCTTGAGGCCTTCCGCTTTTCTGAACTCAAGCTCCGCACGTTCAACCATTGAGATATCTGGCATGCCTGACAGGCATCCACCCACAATACAATTTTCCTCATGCTCTAGTTTTTCCCACAAGCATTCAATCGAGCCCCTACCATTTTCTTGAGATCGACCATCTAATTCTACATCATCATCAATCATTGCTATGAAGGACCGGTCAGACGCTGTGAGTGCGGCTCCAAGTATCGCTAGGTAATTCCGAACGCCCCCCAGATCCCATTCTTTTCCTCCGAGCCAACGAACAAAGCGCCCTAGTGTATCAGCATCCGCATCAATGACGCGGGATTGTAACATCCTATCCAGAAAACGTCTCTGTTCCTCGGGGCCATGATACGTCACGGGACCACCTTGTGTTGCTGTGTTTCGATTCTTTTCCCTTGCCGATGGCATGGTGGAGTCATCTATGAGTAGCACTTGGCTGTTTGAACAATAGCCGCTCTCAATGTCTCGAACAAGAGCGCTAATTGTCTTAGTCAGTTGTTCCGGACGATCCCGTGTAGGACAGAACACGACATTGCTGTTATGGCAAGGCGCGTATCCTGACTCGTTACTCACGATCTCACCATGGGTGTAAATGAAACGTAGACATATCTATATCGCTTTTTGATGATTGTCCCCCAGATACGTTCACCGGAACGAGCACAGCAAACTGTAGTGTCCCAGAGCAGTGCTTCATCACGCGTTTTACATTCTTCTTTCCGATGCTGTTCATGCCGAAGGCGTGGACACTACCAAGTACCCCAAAGGTCTGCAGTCCGCCAATCATAATGACGACATTCTGTCGGTTCAGCGGATTTGGAAACCTGGCAAATAGCCCATAGTCGTGTGTTACGTATTTTCTGTTTTTTTGGAGTTGGAACCCCTTTTTTGTTGTTCGCTCATACAGGGCTATTTTTTTTTTCTGGTTACGGTATGTGAATGGGAAAGACTGTCTATCAAGAAGATCTTTAGCAAACGAGTTGAAATCCGGTCCGCCAATGACTATCACGTTGCCCTGGCGATCTCTCTGTTGTAGTTCTTGTGCAGTAACGTACTTAGTTTCCATGTTCGGAGCTAGTTGCGGCAGTAGCGTTAGAACCTCGACAAGAGCGTCGAGGTCGCCGAATCGTGCTAGGTTTACAAACTCCGGTGAGTCTGGCTTGGCATACTTCGGCTGGTACGAAGGTGGCAGTTCAGGACAAATGATCGTAGTCTGTTGGCTTCGAGAGCTTCCTGACCAAATCTTCCGCAAGTCAGCCCAGGCATCTTGTCGCTGTTCTTGTTTAATCTGGCCCCGAATCAACTTCTTAATGTGTTGTGCGATACGTCCAACCATCTGGTCGCTGCCACCGTCTAGATACTCCAATCGAAGAATGTCCTGAACATCGCTGGCGATACGTACCTTTTGCGATTCTTGCTTTTTGAAAAGCAACAGTGGTTTCGTAACCAGTGATGCGTAGGCCAGCCCCATCTCGAAGTACACATTCGAATTCTCCTCGGATACCTCAAATATCGCTGCTGCGGCGTTCTTAACGAGGGAGATAATCTGTGAGTTGATTGGTTCGCCAGGATTAGCCTGATGCCTAACCTTTATGCTTACCCCCGGGTGTGTGCGCTGAAGATCATCTTGTGCCATCTCGGCGGCGCGTTCGACGGCAGAAACGATGTCACTGCGATCATATTTTTTTGATCGGAATTGTAAGCCAAGGAAGACGGTGTAGGTGCGTGATGAAGGAACTCGCGGACGGCTTGTAGCCATCTTTGGAGATGATCTTTCCTTTTTGGACGTGGAGTTTTTCTGCCTTGCCCTACTCATGGACAGACCTCTTTTGCGTACGCCACTCCGCAGCTGTGTAGTGCTTGGTTCCTATGACGAGCGAGCCCGGTAGAACGTCTTTCGTAACTATCGCACCTGCCGCCACGTAGGCTTCGAATCGAACTGTGATGCCCCCGATGAGTAGAGCGTCGAATCCCACGACTGCCTTCTTTTCAACTACTGGAGATGGCTCCTCGGTTTCATCCCAGGATGCGCGTGGATCTTTCAGTTTGTGAATTAGCTTGCCGAGCACGATAGCCCCATCACCAACTGAAGAGCGATCACAGCAAAACCCTCCTATCACACACTGCGTCCCTATCTTGACTTTCCAATGCAATTGTGCAGCATATTGAATCCGTGAATCATTTCCGATGGCGCACTCGCTTCCGATAGAACAGTGATTTTGTATAAGCACACGATGCCCTATTTTTGCGCCAGAGTGGATCACGCAGTGAACTCCCGTGCAGACATCCTTCCCAATCAAGGTTTCGTGCGGGGCTTCTCTTTCTCGTATGTCTTCACACGTAGGGACGCCAATGATCGAGTAGTCCCCGATGCATGTGCCAGATAGAATACGGACTGTTCCGTAGACCATAACCCCTGTACCGAATCGGACACCGGGGAACTCGTCAGGAGTGGCTAGCCTCAGATATGTTTCAATATCCAATTTGCCACCTCGGCGAATACTATTTCCTCGGAATCCTCGAACCCGTGATCAGCCCCCTTGATCGGAAGAAATCGGGCGTGCCCACAGTTCCAGGCTAATTCCTGTGCAACATCGAACGGTACCATCGTATCATCGGTACCATGAACAATGAGGGTTGGCACTGAGAGTGTCGTAAGCACTTGGCCAGGATTCAGGGTCTCGAATTCCTTGAGCAGTTCGTATCCAAGAGAAAATCCATCCAAGTCGAGTTCGCCAGTGGCTTTGGCCCTAGCGAGGGTATCTGGGGTAAACCACTCCGACGCCCACTCCGTCTCCGGTTGCAAGAACGTGCGCCGATAATCCAGGACCGGGGCGAGAAGAACGAGAGAGGATATCCAATCTGGTTTGCGCTTAGCCGCTAAGCTTGCGATCCCGGCTCCAAAGCTCGTCCCGACGACCGAGAGGCGAATCCATCCAAGGGAATGGAGATAGTTGGCTGCTACTATTAAGTCTTGCACTTCGCCGTTGATCGTCATGTCTTGAGGACGACCGCCGCTTTCACCGTGACCTCGAAAGTCGAAACGAAGACTCTGGATCCCCCTTCGGGCTAGCAGCGTTGCGAGGCGCGTGTAAAACCCACCTTCGTTCTTTTCGACGGTGATACCGTGGGCAAGCAGTGCGGCACCACTGGCTTTGCCAAACGGTGTTGAGAGTATGGCCGCGAGGGAAATATTATCAGAGGTTCTGATGTGCAGTGTAGATTGCTTTGGTTCTGTACTCATTTCTGTATCTCCTGCGAAACTTCGGTATCTGAATGGAATTAAATCCCCAGTACTTCACGCTCACGAAATAATCCCTGATGTTGTTCGATTTCTACCTCGCTTAACAGCCTGTTAGATTTGGGGTACAGCAACAGCACAGCAAGGACAGAAAGGGCATTCCGAGAACGAGCATTCCATCGGCTTGCCTGTTTGCCATAATTGCGCTTCGACGGCTTCAATGACAAAATGTGTCAAATCGTCCTTGGGGCCCCAATCCTTCAGGTTGCGCGGCAATAACATGGGCTGGCGTCGGTCAGCAGGAACAAAATGGACCATAGATTTTTCTCCTTAAATCCTAAAAGGCGGGGAAGATTCTACCAGATTGCGCCCCAGTCTGACAAGACTGTGTATGGGGACGAAAGAGCCACCGTAATCTGCAAATCTACA
>JAPPQA010000042.1 GCA_028817255.1 Gammaproteobacteria bacterium
CGCGCGCTTTATACGCTGGATTCCTGCTTTCGCAGGAATGGCGAGGTGGGGGCAGGAATGGCGGGGTGGGGGCAGGAATGGCGGGGTGGGGGCAGGAATGGCGGGGTGGGCAGGAAGCCCATTCTTTTCCCTCCACCCAAGTCAGAGAATGTCATCGTACATGTCCCTCCAACCCGGATTTTCTTTCTCTATGAGTTTCAATTTCCAGTCTCTTTTCCATCTTTTTATCCGTATCTCCCGTTCGGTTGCGGATGCCATATCTTCGTGCACCTCAAAGTAAACTAACTTGTGCACCTTGTATTTTTTGGTGAATCCTTCCACCACATTGTTTTTGTGTTGCCATACGCGAGCGGGCAGGTTGCTGGTTACTCCAACGTATAAAGTTTCGTTGCGTGCGCTGGCCAGAATATAGACTGCCGGTTGTTTTTTAGTCATGTTCCGTTCTTGTTTCTCTTGAGCCGCTATCCCGCGCAAGCCCTATTATGCGGGATTCCGGCTTTCGCCGGAATGACGGTGGGGGCAGGAATGGCGGTGGGGGCAGGAATGACGGGGGGAGGCAGGAATGGCGGGGGGCGCGGAATGGCGGAGAATGCTACCGTCTGGCTTCGGGCCTCGCCCTCGCCCCGTCCGCGTCTGCGAAGAACAGCGAGCGCAGCCGGGCGCCGGGGTCTGCGTCCTTTACCAGCGTTTCGCCGACCAGGAAGGCGGATACGCCGGCGGCGCGCAGCCGGGAGATTTGCTCATGGTCGCGGATGCCGCTTTCCGTGACCACGAGCCGGTCGGGGGGAACGTCAACCAGCAGCTCCAAAGTGGTGCGGATATCGGTGGCGAAGCTGCGCAGGTCGCGGTTGTTGATGCCGAGCATCTCGGTCTGCAAAAGCAGCGCCCGCGTCAGTTCGCGGCGGTCGTGGATCTCGATCAGCACGTCCATTCGCAGTTCCAGCGCCAGGTCCTTGAGTTCGAGCATCCGGGCGTCGTCGAGGGCGGCCGCGATCAGCAGGATGCAGTCGGCGCCGCCGGCCCGGGATTCGTATAACTGGTAAGGGTCCACGATAAAGTCTTTGCGCAGCACCGGCAGCCGGGCGGCGGCGCGCGCTTCCTCCAGGTGCGCCATTTCGCCCCGGAAAAATTCCCGGTCGGTGAGTACGGACAGGCAACTGGCGCCGCCCTGCCGATAGGCCGCCGCCAGTTCGCGGGGGCGGTAGTCGCGGCGCAGGACGCCCTTGCTGGGAGACGCGCGCTTCAGTTCGGCAATCACCGCCGGTTTGCCGGCGGCGGCGGCGGCCCGCAGGGCGGCGGCGAACGGCCGCGGCGGCGGGGCGTCGTCCAGCCGCGCCTTGAGTTCGGCCTCGGGGAGGGCGGATTTCTGCCGCCGCAGTTGTTGCCGCTTGCTCTCGACGATGCGGGCCAGCATGTCAGGGCGTTGCCCGGGGAGGTCTCTGCCGGCCGGCGGCGTCCGGCGCCGCCGCTGGCCGCTGGGTTTGCCGTCGGCAGCCTGTCCGCGCCCGCGGTTCATGCGTTGCTGGCGCGCGCCAGCCGCTCCAGCGTGGCCTGGGCGCGCCCGTCGTCTATGGCTTGGGCGGCGGCCTGGACCCCAGCCCCCAGGTCGGCGGCCAGCCCGGCCGTGTAGAGTGCGGCGGCGGCGTTCAAGACAGCGATATCCCGCGCCGGCCCGCTTGCCCCGGCCAGCACGGCGCGCATGAGTTCGTGGCTGCGTTCGGCGTCCGGCGCCGCGAGCGCTTGCAGCGAGTTCGCCGCCAGCCCCCATTCCCGCGGCAGGATACGGTAGTTCTCGATGCGCCCCTGCCGCAATTCGGCGACGCGGGTGGGGGCGGCGGTGCTGATCTCGTCCAGCCCGTCTTCGGAGTGGACGACCATAGCCCGGTCGCAGCCCAGCCGCTCCAGGGCCTCGGCGACCGGCGTGACCCACTCGGCGGCGAATACGCCCAGCAACTGGCGGCGGGCGCCGGCGGGGTTGGTGAGCGGGCCCAGGAGATTGAACAGGGTCCTCATGCCCAGCTCCCGCCTGGGGCCGGCGGCGTGGCGCATGGCGCTGTGGTGACGGGGAGCGAACATAAAGCCGATGCCCGCTGTTTCGATACAGGCGCGCACCTGTTCGGGGGAGAGCTCCAGCCGCACCCCGGCCCGTTCCAGCACGTCCGCGCTGCCGCTGGCGCCGGATACGGAGCGGTTGCCGTGTTTGGCGATGCGGGCGCCGGCCGCCGCCGCGATCAGGGCCGCCGTGGTGGAGACGTTGAAGATTCGGGCCCCGTCGCCGCCGGTGCCGCAGGTGTCGAGCAGGCGCCCGGGGTCGGGCGCCTCCACCCGGTCGGCGAATTCGCGCATGACCTCCGCCGCGCCGACGATCTCCGCCACGGTTTCGCCCCGCGCCCGCAATGCCGCGAGCAGCCCGCCGATCTGGGCGGGCGTCGCCTCGCCGTTCATGATCTGGCGCATGGCCGCCTGCATTTCCTGCCGCGTCAGCCCGGGCTCCGCGGCCAGCTTGGCCAGTGCTGTCTGGATTGCGTTCATCCGCTCGTTACGAGGTCATTTATACCCATTTAATACCCTTTTAATGTTCATTGCAGGCTCGACAGGGGGGCGCCCCCGCAGCCCCATGACCAAAGGCCATGACCAAGGCCCATGACCAAGCCATGACCCGGGGCCGCGACAAGACCGGCGCGGGGGATATTGCGGGCATTCAAGAGATCTCCAGAAAGTTTT
>JAPPQA010000043.1:0-488 GCA_028817255.1 Gammaproteobacteria bacterium
TCCGCGGGGCCGGGGGACCTGCGCGCCCCGGCCTGGGCGCCCTTTATGCACTGATGGGGGGGCGCGGGAGAATGTTCTATCGTTGGCGTGCGGCCTTGCGTGTAGTTGGCGGCAATGGAACAGCCCCGGCCATGGCCGGAAAAGAGCTTGAAAAATGGTTACACATTGGGCAGGATCATTTCCCAATACCTCGGTTGACGGGCATATTCACAGTGACACATAAGACTCTGCAAAGAGCGATGATATCGTGTTGAAATCCAGTCGGATTGCTGAATCGGACGGTAGTGGTCAACTGTTTGGCAACTTCGCCTTTCCGGTCTGTAGCCGCTAACTTTTATACGGTGGGAATAACAGATAAAGAAATGAAGTACAGAAAGATACATCCGCCGGAACAGATATCTATCAATGAATCTTTAATCATAGAAGGAGATGCTTTGTATGCCCTCAGGACTCTTCCTGAGAAAGCGGTTCGTTGTGCGATAACGTCT
>JAPPQA010000043.1:498-8174 GCA_028817255.1 Gammaproteobacteria bacterium
GGGCTTCGTGATTATGGCATTGATGGACAAATTGGTTTGGAGCCCTCACTGCCTCAGTTTTTGAATCATTTGGTTGCAGTATTTAATGAGGTAAAGCGAGTTCTTAGCGATGATGGAACTCTTTGGTTGAATATTGGCGATGGATATACCAGCGGCAATCGCGGCTACCGTGCCAGCGATAGGAAAAATCCTGCCAGGGCAATGACGGTTAGGCCGGATACCCCGAAGGGGCTGAAACCAAAAGATCTTCAAGGCATTCCATGGAGATTGGCTTTTGCCCTTCAGGACGATGGCTGGTATCTGCGAAGTGATATCGTTTGGCACAAGCCCAATGCCATGCCTGAGAGTGTAAAGGACAGGCCTACAAGGGCGCATGAATATTTATTTATGCTTACTAAATCTGAAAAATATTACTATGATTATCATGCGATTAAAGAGATTGGGTTGTATTCAAAACTTCGCAATCGTAGAAGCGTTTGGAATATAAACACCCAAGGTTTTCCGGGAATGCATTTTGCCACCTTTCCTATTGGTTTAATTGAGCCTTGTGTTCGGGCATCTACAAGAATTGGAGATTATGTTCTTGATCCGTTTTTCGGTTCCGGAACAGTTGGGGTTTCCTGCCTGGAACAGCGAAGGAAGTATATAGGAATTGAACTTAATCCTGAATACGTTATATTGGCGGCGGATAGGTTAAGTGCTGAGAAAGATGAAATTATAAGGATTGCTGTCTAATGTCTTATATAAACATACCAACGCCGGTACTACAGATTGATTTTTCTTTCGTTCTTCAAGAAATTAGAGACATGTATCTCCAGGATGCACTAGGTGAAACTATTAATGGCATCGCTCCGCTAGTGCGGAATAAGCAACTTTCGCAGTACGTGTCGCAAAGATATTTAAGAGCGCTTGACAGGCGCGGGTTGCGCAGCGAACTGATATTTCCGATTCCCTGTATTTTGGAAGCGAACCCACATTTATTAGGGTACTATCGCTTGTTGCTGGGATACAGTCAGAAAGCTTTTTATACAAAAGAGTTTGGCATACTGGGATTCAAGGCAATGGAAGAGAAAGGAATTTTGACCGATAAAAATAAAGGTAGATTGCCTGAGCTATGTAAGGCGATAACTGAGAGTGCGGGTGCGTTACTTGATGTAATAGGATTTGATAAAATTAGTAAAGAATTTCTTGATGATCTAACTCTTTTAACGGTTGGGCCGCAATTACGAGTAGGCGCTAACGAGAAAAAGGGAACTTGGGGCATTAATATCGTGTTTGGGCTTATCTATGATATTGTTAAACATGCGGTAATCAGATCAACTTCGAGGAAACTGCATATAAAGAATTCATCAGGGAGAAAGGTATTGATAGAATTTTCTCCAGACCCGGATATTGTTATCCGCGAGGAAATGACTGTTGGCAGTATTCGTAACATTATTGCCATTGAAGTGAAATCAGGAACTGATTTCTCTAATATTCACAATCGTATTGGTGAGGCTGAAAAGAGCCACCAAAAAGCAAGAATGGCCGGCTATGTCGAATGCTGGACTGTTGTGAATGTTGATAGGATTGATTTGGAAATAGCGCGAAAGGAATCGCCTACAACTGACAGGTTTTATCGCTTATCGGACTTGAAGCGCGGCAAAGGAAAAGCATACGAGGATTTTAAGAGTCACGTTATTTCTCGTGCGGGAATTGCTGAAGGCAAATAGATTCTCCATATGAAGTGTATGCGTGATTTCTGCTGTTGCGTCAGCCGTCAGATCAGTGATAGAGATGAGGAATGTAGTTTGCCGGCGTACAGAATGCCGCGTTAAAAACAATTCCGTAAATTCTGTTGAGTTCGATCTGAAAAGATAGAGATGATCTGTTCCAGGCTGAAGCGGCCGCGATATTCGATGCTGGTTTTTGCTAGACCGGTCCTCGCGGAAAGAGGTTTTGATAACGGTCTACGAAAGACATCCCGTTGATCGGCGCAATGACTACCTGAGCCGGTTCGATGGCGCGAAGCGCAGAGAGACGAAGGAGAGACGGCTTTTGCGAATGTTTGAGCAACTGGAGAAGGGCGGCGCTGCTACGCGCATGAGGCATCCGCGGTTGGCAAGATGGCGCTGAGAAACACTGCCCGCGATTACGGCTCGGTGGCCAAATGGCTGCACTGGGGCATGGCGGCGCTGTTCCTGGCTTCGTATTGCACGGTCTATTACCGGCAATGGTTTACCGACAAGGAGACGCCCGAGAATTGGATCGCCCTGCAATTGCATCTTTCCGTGGGCCTGACCATAGCGGTCCTGGTGATCCTGCGAATTTTCTGGCGGGCGACGAACCGGTTGCCGACGCCGGAGCCCGGCAGGCGCATCGAGCAACTGGCGGCGCGTATAGGCCATTACGTGCTGTACGCCGTGATGGTGCTGATGCCGCTGACCGGTTATATAGGCACGGGCGTGAACACGGAGTATTTTCTCAGTTTCGAGATCTCGAAATTCGAGGATACTCCGGTATTCGCCTCCCTGGTGGGCGACGGCCTGGGGATGAGCTTCAAGGAATTCGAAAAGCCCGTGGACTTCATCCATAAGGATGTCATGGGGTCGTGGGTGGTCTGGCTTCTGGTGCTGGGGCATGTGCTGGCCGCGCTCTACCATCACTACCGGAAAAAGGATCGAACCATCTACAAGATGACGACCGGCCGGTAATTGCCCCCGCCCGGGTGGGCGCGGGAGGTGGTAGAATCGTCTTCGGGGGAGGCCCATCGGGGAAAGGAATTACGTCATGCCGGATAGCGTTAGGTCGGACGGGGCGGTACTGGTTACCGGCGGTGCGGGTTACCTGGGCAGCCATATTGCGCTCTCGCTGTTGGCTGCCGGGCGGCGCGTGGTTGTCCTGGACAACCTTGCCACCGGCGCCGAGCGGTTGGTGCCTGCGGCCGCGGATTTCGTGCGCGGCGATTGCGGCGACGGGCCGTTTCTGGACTCGCTGTTGCGCGGGCGCGGGATCGGGGCGGCGATCCATGTCGCCGCGGCGACCAGCGTCCCGGAATCGCTTGCCCAGCCGCAAAAATATTACCAACAGAACGTCGTCTGCACGCTCGCGCTTGCCGCCGCCTGCCTGCGGGCACGGGTCCCGCACTTCGTCTTCACTTCCTCGTCGGCGGTGTACGGCGAGCAGGACGCCGCTGCGCTGCGCGAGGATTGCCCTCTGGCGCCGCTCAGCCCCTATGGCGCCTCCAAGATGATGGGCGAGACGATGCTGCGCGATATTGCCGCCGCCGCGCCGTCCTCGTTCCGTTGCGCCGCCCTGCGCTGCTTCAATATTATCGGCGCCGACGCGGCGGGGCGCGCGGGCGACGTGAAGCGCGAATCCACCGGCTTGATGGCCGCGTTGCTCGCCGTCGTCGCCGGGCGGCGGCGCAGCGTCTGCCTTTACGGTGACGATTACCCCACCGAGTCCGGCAGCGCAGTGCGCGATTACATTCATGTCGCCGATGTCGCCGAGGCGCATCTCCGCGCCTTGCGCCACCTGGAGGATGGCGGCGCGGGCGGCGTCTTCAATTGCGGCAGCGGCAGCGGCTGCTCGGTGTTCGAGGTCGTGCAGGCCGTCGAGCGCGCGAGCGGGCGCAAGATCGCACTGGAGCGTTTTCCGCGCCGCCCTGGCGACCCCGCCCGCGTCGTTGCCGATATCGGCAGGGCCCGCCGCGTCCTGGGTTTTTCCCCGCTTCGCAGCGCCCTGGCTGAGGCCGTGGCGACCGCCCTGGCATGGGAAGCCCGGCAATCTTGAAACGATTCCAATCTAATTTTTCCGGCTTGGCAGTCGGATGGATTTTCGCTTGCTCCGGATTGGCATCGCGTCTGCCGATCCGGCTCGCGCGCCATTGGCAAATACTGTCCGCTCTGTAGTGATGGAACGGCTCCTGATCGCGATCCCCACGTACTGCCGGGAGGAGTTGTTGGCCGATTGCCTGCGTTTCGTCAGCGAGCTGCAGTCGCCTACGGGTTTCGAGTTGAGCACGTTGGTTGTGGACAACGATTCCGAGGGCAGTGCCCGCGCCCTTGTTGGCGCTGCCAGTTGGCTGCCAATGCCCTGCTGGCGCCGTTTTCGCGGCGCCGCCGGCAGGGGGTGTTGCGGGTGGCCGGAAAACTTGCCGGTCTGGCGAAAGGCCTGTTCGCGCACCGCATCGACAACTTCGAGGCAGGGGAAGGCGCGCCGGGAGGATGCGCGCCGCCCAAGCCGCGCCCCCCTGCTTAAGCGTCCCCGGGAACGGAGGGGACGGGGGGCGGCCGGTCGGCGGCGTCCAGCCATTCGTAGGCTTCGCCGAACGGCTGGCCCAGGGCGGCCTCGACGATGAACCTTGCCGCGCGCCGCTCGTTGTAGGAACCGTGCGCGCGCCGCCAGCCAGCGCGGGCGCGGCGGATGCATTCGCTCTCGTCGCGCAGGTATTTGCGTACCAGTTCCGGCAGTTGCGCCGGCGACTCGAAGTAAACGACCTCGTCTTCCGAGAACAGCCGCGTCATTTGCGGCGTTGCGGGGGTCATGACCAGGCAGCCGTTGCCCGCGAGCTGTATCAGGCGGTCGGAAGAGTAGAGCGCGGTCTCGTTGTCGTGGCTGTAATTGATCCCGATCCTGGAGTTGCCCAGCGCGCGCGCGAAGGCCGCGCCGCCCAGGAAAGAAGCGCGCTCCTGTCCGAACAGCCCCAGCCGGACTTCGCCCGCCATGGCGCGCAGGACTTGCAGCAGCGCCGCGCGTCGGGGATCGGGGCGGGCGGCGTAGAACACGTCGTATTCCGGGGCAGGGTTGGCGAAGGCGCGGGCAGTCTCCACCGAGGCGTCGCAGATGTTAGGCAGGTAATAGAAGGGCGGTAGGCGGAGCTGCGACTCGCTGCCTAGACCCAGCGCCGCCCGGGCCGCTTGCGGGTGGGTGGTGGCGAAGAAGGCGTCCAGAAGGGGCAGTTTTTCGTGCAGTTGGGGGTGCCCATGGGGCCAGAAATAGTCCACCCACCACTGCGCGACCTTCGCCCCCGGCGTCTGCGCGCGGATTCGCTCCAGCGTCTTGGCGGCGACCAGCTCGCAGTGGCCCATGAGCACGAGATCGGGCGCGAAGGCCGCGGCGGTCTCCTCCAGCAGGCGGTTCATCGCGCCCACCCCGCCGCGCTTGCTGCCGAAGGGCCCGAAGCGCCGTGCCGCGTCGCGGTAACTGAAATCGAAGACGCAGTGCCCGTTGCGGACCAGGCCGGCGCTGATCTTGCGATCGGTGGCGTAGAAGCGAGCCAATTCGTCTCGGCGCTTGCCCGCTACTCGCGGGAACAGCGAAAAGTTGGCGATGTGCAGGATCTTCACAGCCGTTGCGCCTTGCCGGAGACGGGGCGCAATTCCGCAATGAGGCGCCGGTAGCGCCCGCCGATCCGGTGCCAGGAGAACTGTTCCAGGGCGCGGCGCCTCGCGGCGTCGCCGAAGCGCGCGAGGCGCGGCAGGTCGGAGAGCGCCTCGGCCAGGGCGGCCGTGACCGCCGCCGCGTCCGCGCCGTCGCACAGCCAGCCGGTCTTTCCTTCGGCCACCGCGTCCGCTGTGCCGCCGATCCTTCCCGCGAGGGCGGGCGCGCCGCAGGCGGCGGCCTCCAGGAAGACGATGCCGAAGCCCTCCACCGAATCGCCGATGGCGCGGTTGGGCATCGCGAATAGGTCTGCCGCCTGCAACAGCGCTGTTTTGTAGCCGCCGGAGTCCGGCGCCAGGAAGCGCACTGCGTCGCCGGCGCCGCAATCGCGCGCCAGGCGGGCAAGCGTGCGGTCCCGGTCCAGGCTGGCGATCAGGTAGAGGATGCGCGGATGTGCCCGGCGCAGTTCCGGCAGGGCGCGGATCACCATGTCCATGCCTTTGCGCGGGTCCAGGCGCGCCATGGTTGCCAGCACCGGCGAGCGGTCGGCGACGAGACGCGCGATCTCCGCCTGTGCCGCGCGGGAAGGCGGCGGCGGCGGCGCAATGCCAGGCGGAATGACGCGGACTTTGCCGGCTTCCCCCGGCCCCAAACGCGCCCGCGCCAGGCCGGCGGTGAACCCGGAGACCGCGACTACGGCCGCCGCCTTGCCCAGGGCGCGGCGGATGCGCGCGGCGCGGCGCGGCTGGTCGCCCATCAGTTCGCTGCCGTGCGCCAGGCAAAGGAGCGGCGCGGCCAGGCCGGCGGGCAGCCTCTCCGCGCTCTTCCAGGAATCGCAGACGATGGCCCGCGTCCCCGCCCCGGCGGCTGCCGCGACGGCGCGCGCCTTCCAGAGCCGGCGCAGCGGGCGCGGCGCGCGGAAGCGGCGCACCGCGCTTGCGGGATTGCCGCCGGCCGGAAGAGCGCCGGGAGGGCCGCCGCCGGCAAGGGTATCGCCGCGGAAAGAGGCGTCGAAGGCCCGCTCCGCGGCCCTGCTGCCATGCCTGCCGTCGGCGAAGACCAAGACGGCCTCGCCGCCCGCGGCCGGCCCCCGCTCCGCAACGGGCGCGTCCGTCGCCGGCGGCGCTGCGGCCAGCGCCTGCGCCAGGCCGGCCATGAGGTTTTCCATGCCGCCTACCGCGGGCGGAAAGGTCTGCGTGGAGAATAGGATCATGCCAGGATCATGCCGGTGGCGCTTGCGTCCGGCGCGCGCCTGCCTTGCGTGCGGCGCCGGGTCTCATCGCGTCCTCGCCCCGGCGGCGGCGCGGAAGCGTCGCCAAAGTTCGGCCGCCGCGCGCTCGGTCTCCGCCAGCCCGGGCGCTTGCCAGAAATTCAGATCGCCTTCCCAGCCGCGAGCCAGGCCGCGGGCGGCCAGAGCCTCGTGGAAGCGGAAGAATTTGGCTGCCCGCCGCCTGTGCCACGGCCCGGGCCGTGGCGCAAGGCGCCAGATGTACACCGGCTTCGCCGCCGTGCAGGCTTCCGAGAGCATGTTGACGGAATCCCCGGTGACGACGAATGCGTCGGCGGCGGCGAGGATGTCCAGGTAGGGGTTTTCGCCCGTGCCGTCCCAGAAGAAGGCTGCGCCTTTCGCTTGCGTCAACTCTTCTTGCAACGCCCGGCGGGCGTCGCGGCCCGTGCGGCGCGAAGGCGTCGCCAGGATGCCGCCGCCCGCTTCCCCAACCGCCGCCGCCAACTCGCGGGCCAGGCGCCGGGCCTGTGTCTCGTCCAGGGAGAAGGCGCGGTTGCCGCCGCCGGCCAGCAGGGCAATCCGCGGCGCGGGGATGCCGGCAAAGCGCCGCACGGCGCCGGGGCGCCGCCCGGCCAGCGAGCGCGCCGATACCTCGCCGAGCGCGCCCAGGGTTCGGATCACGTTGCCGCCGCATGGGGTGTCGTGTTCCGGGCAGACCACCGCATCGAAATGCCGTGCCGCGAACGGCGGGCGCTGCACATAAACGGCGAAGGCGCGGAAGGCATGCCGCGCCCAGAGCCCGGCCCGCGCCGCGCGGCTGCCGCAGGCGATAACCATTTGCGGCGCCGCTTGCGGTTCCGGCGCCCCCGGGGCCGCGCGCAACGTTGCCGGGCGCGCCCAGCCGCGCGCGTAGAGGGAGGCGGGCAGCAGGCGGGCGAGTTGCCCGTCGCAGACTTTTTCCGCGAACTCGCCGCCGCCGGCGAGGGACAGGAGCTCGCGCGCCAAACCTCGCGCCTGGGCCTTCATCCCGGCTTTGCCGGCGGTTATCGTCCAGATAATCATATTTTTTAGCCCTTCGACGGGT
>JAPPQA010000044.1 GCA_028817255.1 Gammaproteobacteria bacterium
CGTTCCGCGCTCTATTTGCGCGGGATTCCGGCTTTCGCCGGAATGACGGAAAAAAGGCGGAATGACGGGAAAAAACAGGAATGACGGAAAAAGGCGGAATCTCAGAATCAATCATTACTAAGTGACCGTTGGCTTGGCGGCGGCGCGCAAAGCGGCCTCGAAGCTGCCGGCATCGAAACGCTCCAGCAACTGGCGGGCAGTGAGCGCGGCGCCGGAGGCTGCCCAGCCCAGGGTGGCGGCAAGGCAGCCGACGACCGCGGCGGCATCCATGCCGCGGGCGCGCAGGGCCCGCAGGGATTGCCCGGCATCGCGCTTGGCCAGGCGGCGGCCCCGGTCGTCGCACAACAACGGTACGTGCCAGAAACGAGGCGGCCGGTATCCCAGGGCCCGGTACAATTCGATCTGGCGCGGGGCGGAGTCCAGCAAGTCGGCGCCGCGCAGCACATCGGTGACGCCCATCCCCGCATCGTCCACGACTACCGCCAATTGATAGGCGTACAGGCCGTCGGCGCGACGCACTACGAAGTCTCCCGCCTCGCGGGCCAGGGCCTGCGCCTGGGGGCCCATTACAGCGTCCTGAAAGGCTACCGTCCGCTCGGGCGCGCGGTAGCGCCAGGCGGGCGGGCGCAGTCCCGCAACGGCGCCGGGAGCGGCGTTGCCGCGGCGGCGGCAGGTGCCGGGATAGACGCCGCCCGCCGGCGCGCCGTGGGGGGCGCTGGCGGCCTGGGCGATGTCCTTGCGCGAGCAGTAGCAAGGAAACAGGGCGCCGCGGCGGCGCAGCGTCTCCAGCGCGCGCCGGTAGCAGGCGCCGCGCCGCGACTGCGTGTAGGGGCCGGCGGGGCCGCCGCGGTCGGGGCCCTCGTCCCAGTCCAGCCCCAGCCAGCGCATGTCCTCCAGGATAGTCTCGGCACAGCCGGGGCGAGTGCGGGGACGATCCAGGTCTTCCATGCGCAGAATGAAGCGCCCGCCCGCCAGCCGCGCCTGCATCCAGGCCAGCAGCGCCGTGCGCAGATTGCCCAGGTGCAACGGGCCGGTCGGACTGGGCGCATAGCGCCCGCAGGGAGCGCGAGGGCCGGAGGCGCTCATGCCGGCGCTTTCATGCTGCCCGCCCGGGGCGGCATTGAGGCCGGGGAATGGTCGGTATGGCCCGCATCGGGATTTAATTTTAGAATATTTCGCATTCCCGCAAACAAAAACCACGAACGAGAAGCAAGGGCTTGCAATGAAAGAGTTTTCGGAATGCGATACGCGCGGCCGCGGTTCCTGAACCCCGGCCTTCCCATCCGGGAACCATGCGCCGCGACAATGCGGCCCATGCCCATTTGGCTCCTGCCGCTACTCTTTGTTGGCGCCGCCGGCGCGGCCCTTGCGGATATGCGCGACGCGCATGCGCCCCGTTATTACTCCTGCAATGCGCTGCCGCACCGCGCTAACGTCCGCGATGAAAAATACTTCATCTATCCGAAACGGGACTTTGACGGAGGCATGCTGCGCAGCTTCGGTTTCGTTTACGAACCGGACCTCGTCTTCGCGGACTGGCTCCGCTGGCGGCAGCGGGAAGAATCGGAAAAACACTGGTGGGCGGAAAGCCACCTGGTGCACACGAGTTCGAACAGCCAGCGCTTCGTTACCTGGATTTACGACGAGCAGGAAGGACTCCTGGCCTCGGCCCTCACCACACGAGGCACGGCGGCGGATGCCAAGCGGACGCAAGCGTTCCATCAGGCGATTAACAGAGACCGGCTCCGGCAAGAGGAGCCGGAACGCTTGCGGGCCATTCGCCTGTTGGAAGAACGCCTGGGCAACGAAACGGGGCTCGCTCTCATTGAGAAAAGACTGGCCCGGCAAAACCTCCCTCCGGCGGAAGGCAGCTTCACGCGGTGGAGGGATTTCTACCGCTGCGAGGAGGAGACGAGCCGCATTTTGTGGCACCTACGGAATTTTCTGAACCAGATTTACGAAAATATCCCGTTAGGTTGAAAGTTTTCAAAGGCATGTGCGAGAACACGGAGTAACCCCGGCGGGCGGGCAAGACGGCAAGACCGGCAAGGGCTGGCAGTTCTGGATTGACCGCGGCGGCACCTTCACCGATATCGTCGCCCGCCGCCCCGACGGGCGCCTGGTCACCCGCAAGCTGCTTTCCGAGAACCCCGGCCGCTACTCCGACGCCGCCATCGAGGGCATCCGCGACATACTGGAACTGCCGCCCGGCCGCCCCATCCCGCCGGACGCTGTCGCCGCCGTCAGGATGGGCACCACAGCGGCGACCAACGCCCTGCTGGAACGCCGCCGCCGGGGCGTGTTGCTGGTCGTCACCCGGGGCTTTGGCGACGCCCTGCGCATCGGTTATCAGGACCGCCCGCAACTGTTTGCGCGCCGCATTGCCAAGCCCGAACCCTTCTACGAACAGGTGCTGGAAGTGGCAGAGCGGGTCGAGGCCCGCGGCAAGGTGCGCACCCCGCTGGACGTGGAACGCGCCCGGCGCGGACTGCGGGAGGCATGGCAGGCCGGAATGCGCGACTGCGCCATCTGTCTGCTGCACGGCTATCGCCACCCGGAGCACGAGCGCATCCTGGCGGGCCTGGCACGGGAGATCGGTTTCCAGCAGGTATCGGCGTCGCACGAGGTCAGCCCGCTGATCAAGTTCGTCAGCCGCGGCAACACCACGGTGGTGGACGCGTACCTGTCTCCCATCCTGCGGCGCCATGTAGAGCGGGCCGCGGACTGCCTGCGCGGCATCCGATTGCTGTTCATGCAATCCGGCGGCGGCCTGAGCGACAGCGCTTCGTTCCGGGGCCGCAACGGCATCCTGTCCGGGCCGGCCGGCGGCATCGTCGGCGCGGTGGAGACCTGCCGCCAGGCGGGCTTCGAGCGCATCGTGAGCTTCGATATGGGCGGCACCTCCACCGACGTGGCCTACCACGCCGGCGAATACGAACGCGACTTCGAGACCCGTGTTGCCGGACTGCAATTGCAGATTCCCACCCTGCGCATCCACACCGTGGCCGCCGGCGGCGGTTCCGTCCTGGAGTTTGCCAACGGCCGCTATCGAGTGGGGCCGCGCTCGGCGGGGGCCGTGCCGGGACCGGCCTGCTACCGCCGCGGCGGACCGCTGACCGTGACCGACTGCAACGTAATCCTGGGCAAACTACAGCCGCGACACTTCCCGGCGGTATTCGGTCCCGGCAACGATCAACCGCTGGACACCGCCGCGGTGGAGCGGCGCTTCGCCGCCCTGGCAGAGGAGATCGCCGCCGCCGGCGGCGGGCGGCGCGAACCGCGCGAGGTGGCAGAGGGCTTTCTGAACGTGGCCGTGGCCAACATGGCGAAAGCGATCAAAACGATCTCGGTGCAACGCGGGCACGACCTCGGCGAGGCCACTCTGTGCTGCTTCGGCGGCGCAGGGGGACAGCACGCCTGCCTGGTCGCAGACGAGCTGGATATGCGCCGCGTGGCGATTCATCCCCTGGCCGGGCTGCTCTCCGCCTACGGCATGGGATTGGCGGATGTGGGGGAAGACCGGCAACAGGCGGTGACGGCCCCCCTGGACGAGGCGCTGATCGGGCAGCTGGCGAAACGCTTTGAAGGTCTGGAAACGCAAACGCGCCAGGCAGTGGCGGAACAGGGCGTGGCGGCACGGCGGATCGAGCTCCGCCGCCGCCTGCAAGTGCGCTATGAGGGGTCGGACACGACGCTGGAATTGCCCTTCGGAAGCGTGGCGGAGATCCGACGGCGCTTCGAGGCACGGCACCGGGAACGCTTCGGGTTCATCATGCCGGAGCGCCCCCTGGTGGTAGAGACCATGCTGGCGGCGGCAAGGGGCAAAGTCGTGACGCCGAAGGAGGAGCGGGAAGAAGAGCCCCATGCCGGGGGTCGCGCGCCGCCGACGCCGCTGGAACAGGCGCGGTTCTTCAGCCGCGGCGCTTGCCTGCGGGCGCCCCTGTACCGCCGCGCGGATTTGTCGCCGGGACAACGCATCCAGGGCCCGGCCCTCGTCGTCGAGGCCGCCTCGACCACGGTGGTGGAACCGGGCTGGCAGGCCGAGGTCGCTGCCCGACGCTTCCTGCTGCTGCGCCGTTCGGAGTCCCGCCGCCCTGCCCCGGCGCGGACGGCGGCCGGCGAACGCGCCGACCCGGCCATGCTGGAGATCTTCAACGGCCTGTTCATGTCCGTCGCCGAGCAGATGGGGGCCGCGCTGCAAAACACCGCCCATTCGGTCAACATCAAAGAGCGCCTGGACTTCTCCTGCGCCGTGTTCGACGCGGGCGGCGGCCTGGTGGCGAATGCGCCGCATGTGCCCGTGCATCTCGGCTCCATGGGCGAGACCGTGCGCAGCGTTATCGGCCATTGCGGCGGCCGGCCCCGGCCCGGCGACGTGTACGTCCTGAACGACCCCTACGCAGGCGGCACCCACCTGCCGGACGTGACCGCGGTGACGCCGGTGTTCGCGCCGCGGGGCGAACGCCGGGACAGAACGGACGGCGGCGCGGCGGCGCGGGGACGGCCCTCGTACTACGTGGCCTCGCGCGGCCACCATGCCGATATCGGCGGCATCACGCCAGGCTCCATGCCGGCTTACAGCAGCACCCTGGAAGAAGAAGGGGTGTGCCTGGGCCCGATGCTCCTGGTGCGCGCAGGGCGCTTCCGCGAGCGCGAACTCACGCGGGCGCTGTCGCGGACGCGCCACCCCGCCCGCAACATCCCCCAGAATATCGCCGACCTCAAGGCCCAGACGGCCGCCAACGAGAAAGGCGCCCGGGAGTTGCGCCGGATCGAGGAACGCTACGGGGCGGAGACCGTGCGCGCCTACATGCGGCACATCCAGAACAATGCCGCGCACGCCCTGCGGCGGGCGCTGGCAAAGTTGGATGACGGGCGTTTCGATTACCCCCTGGACGATGGCAACCGCATCGCGGTCCGTGTCGCCGTCAACCGCGGCGAAGGCACGGCGACGGTGGACTTCGGCGGCAGCTCCGCCCAGCACCGCGGCAATTTCAACGCCCCCGCCGCGGTCGTGCGGGCGGTGGTGCTGTACGTGCTGCGCACGCTGGTGGACGAGGACATTCCCCTGAACGACGGCTTCCTGGCGCCCGTGCGCATCGTCGCGCCGGAGCGCAGCCTGCTCCGCCCCCGCCCCCCCGCGGCGGTGGCGGCGGGCAATGTCGAGATCTCCCAGGCGGCCGCAAACGCCCTGTTCGGCGCCCTGGGCATCATGGCTGCATCCCAGGGCACGATGAACAACATCAGCTTCGGCAACAGCCGTCGCCAATACTACGAAACGCTGGGCGGCGGCGCCGGCGCCGGCCCCGATTTCGACGGCGCCGATGCGGTGCACACGCATATGACCAATTCGCGCCTTACCGATCCCGAAGTGCTGGAGTGGCGCTTCCCCGTACTCGCGCGCCGCCTGGCCGTGCGGCGCGGCAGCGGCGGCCGCGGCCGCCACCGCGGCGGCGACGGCATCACAAGGGAATTCCTCTTCCTGGAAGACATGGAACTGGCCCTGCTCTGCGGCCACCGCAAGGTGCCGCCCTTCGGTCTCGCGGGCGGCCTCCCCGGCGCTGTCGGACGCAACCTCGTGGTGCGCGCCGATGGCCGGCGCGAGCTCCTCGCCGGCGCTGCCCAGACCCGCATGCGCCCCGGCGACGCCTGCATCGTGGAAACCCCCGGCGGCGGCGGCTACGGCCCCCCGCCCGAAAAAGAGCGCGGGCCTTGAGGAATTGTCAATTAGGAATTATCAATTAGGAATTAGGAATCACAAGCCGTTACGCAATCGAGGGGAAAAGGTTCCCACCCTGCTATGGAGGGTAGATTCCTGCCCCCGTTAATGCAGTAAAGACAAGCCAGGGGCAAG
>JAPPQA010000045.1 GCA_028817255.1 Gammaproteobacteria bacterium
AGCGCGAAGCGCGCGCTTGTTATGCTGGATTCCCGCCTGCGCGGGAATGGCGAGGGGGGGCATGGGAATGGCGGAGTAAGCTTTAATCAGAATGTCCCTAAAGGCATGTCCGCGGCAGGCGATGCGAAATGCCGACGATTTAACGAACGATTCAACGAATTTTGGGCCAGACGGAGAGGGTGTCTCCTTCTTGCAAAAGGGAACGGCCGCGCTCCGTCGGTTGCAGATAGACGCCGTTCAGCAGGACCATGTGCGCCAGCTGCTCGGGCACTTGAAAATCGTGGATCACTTGATCCGGGGTCGCGTCGTCGGCCACCTCAAGTTGTGCGGTGCGATCCCCCCGCCGCGCCTCCGAAGGGAGATACGCGCCGAGGGTGGCGTACAGCTTCAGCCGAATGCGCTTCATGACCGCCGCACGCCGCCGCAGCGCGCCACGGCCCGGTTCATGGACTCCTGGGACTCCTGGGACGCTTGGGCCTCCCGGGCCCCCCGACCGGCAGGACTAGAGTACCGCCGGCGGCTGCCCGGCTCATGACAGCAAAACCTCGGCGTTATGCCCGATCGCCTGCGTACGCGCGAGGTATGCCTCCATGATGCGGGTCGGGTCCTTGAGCAGGTGATCTTTCCACTCGCCGAGGCGCAACCGGGTCTGCAACAGGCCGCGCAATACGCCCACGTGTTGCGTCCAGCCCAGGGCCTGGGCGCCGACCAGGCGGTCGCCGTCGAATTGCAGGTTCAGATAGCGATAGCGCTCCGGGGCGCAAAGCCGGGCGCAGTCGCCGCCCTCTTTGCCCATCCACAGACCGAAGGAACTGGAGACCAGGCCCATGGTGTCGAGCACGTTCATGTTGACGCTGCCCTGGTGCGGCACCTGGCGACCGCACATGTTCATGGCCGCCAGCCTGCCGTGGTCGGCGGCGGTGGGCTGGATCGCCTGCACGCTGTACTCGCCGGTGGAGAAGTCGCGCCCCTGGCAGACGTCGCCGGCGGCGTAAATCCCCTCGCAGCTGCTTTGCAAATACCGGTCCACCCGCACGCCCTGATCCGTCTCGATGCCGCTGCCCTCCAAAAAGCCGATGTTGGGGCGCACGCCCACGGCGCAGATCACCAAATCGGCGGGCAGCGTCTTGCCGTCCGACAACTGCACCGCCAACCCGGAATCGGCGCGCTCGATGGCCTTGGCCTCGGTGCCGGTCAGCACCTGCACGCCCTTTTCCTCGCACCACCGCTTGAGCAGATCGCCGGCGGTATCGTCCAGCATCCGGGGCACCATGCGCTCTTCCCGCTCGACCACGGCGATCTTGAGTTTGCGCCGCGCCAGCGCTTCCAGCAGGATGCAGCCGATAAAGCCCGCCCCCATCAGCACGACCCGCGAGCCGGGTTCGGTGCGCTCGATAATCTCCCGGCTGTCCCGCAAGGTCCAGCCGTTCAGCACGCCCGGCAAATCAATGCCCTCGATGGGCGGCTGCAAGGGCGTGGCGCCGGTGGCAATCAAAAGCCGGTCGAAGGCGAGTTCGCCGTTGCGCTCCAGATGGAGCCGCTTCCCGGCGGCGTCCACCCGGGTCACGCGATCGTTGACGACCTCGATGCCGTGATCCCCGTAGTGCCCTTTCTTATGCCGCAGGTGGGTGCCCTCCTCGCCGATCTTGCCGACCAGGTAGTACGGGAGGGCCATCCGCGAATAAGGAGGCTCCGGCTCGTCGCCGATGATAGTGACGGCGTTGCGCGCATCCATGCGCCGCAATGTCTCCGCGGCGATGACCCCGGCGGGACCGGCACCGATGACAATATGCCGCATCTCCGGAAGCCTCGACCCGGGCCAGGGCGGCCTAGGCGCCGAGCCCGCCGGGTTGCAGTCCCAGCCGGGAGCGGGTATCCGAGGTGGGGACGCCCTTCTCGTCCCAGCCGCGCACCTGGTAGTACTCCGGGAGCATATCGGCCAAACGGTTGACCTTGCCCTTGGCGGGGCCGGTGGCGGCGGCCTCCTTGACCAGCCGCTCGGGCAGGCGGTCTTCGCTGCCGTCAACGCCGGCGGCCAGGTTAAAGTCGCGCTCCAGATTCCAGATGCGCTCGCCGACCTCCAGCAACTTCTCCGCCGTCCAGTTGCCTTCGCAGGCGCCGTCCAGCTGCGGCGCGACATCTTCCATGGTCCAGGCGAAGGTGGCGAAGGCGCACAAGCCGGTGGAGTCCACCGCCGCGGCGGCATCCTGAAATGCCTTCGTCAGGGCGGCTTTGCCCTCCGTGGCCAACGGGTCGGTCTTCTCCGGGATGCCCATGATCTCCGAGGCGACGGTGTAGCCGCGCAGGTGGCAGGCGCCGCGGTTCGAGGTAGCGTATGCCAGGCCCATGCCCTGGATGCCGCGCGGGTCGTAGGCCGGGAATTCCTGGCCCTTCACCGTCATGGACAACTCGGGGCGGCCGTACTTCTCGCACAGGCGCTTGGAGCCCAGGCCGATTTCCCGGCCGAAGCCCTCGCCCCGGGCGGCGAGCTCGGCCACCTTGCACATGGCCTCGGCGGAGCCGAAGCGGAGATCGATGCCGCCGGTCTCTTTCTTGGTGATCGCGCCCTCCTCGTACAATTCCATGGCCGCCGCGATGGTGGAGCCCAGGGAGATGGGGTCCATCCCGTCCTCGTTGCACAGGAAATTGGCGTAGGTCAGGGCCTCCAGGTCGTCAACGCCGGCCGCCGAACCCAGCGCCCAGGCCGACTCGTATTCCAGACCGCCGCCCGCGCCCCAATACTTGGGACTGTTCTTGACGGTGAAGTGGCCGTTGTCCATGCGCGAGATGCGCCCGCAGGCGATGGTGCAGCCGTAACAGGCGGCATTGGTGACCAGATTGGCCTTGCCGTCCGTCTTGCGCGGCTCGTGCATGGCCTCGCCGGAGATCTTGCCGGAGCCCTCGAACTGCACCTCCCGCATGTTGCGGGTGGGCATGGCGCCCACCTCGTTGATGATGTTCATCAACACCTGGGTGCCGTACTTGGGCAGGCCGGCGCCCGTGACCTCGTTGTCGGCCAGCACCTTCTTGCCGTCGTTCACCGCCTTCATGAAGGCCTTGGGGTCGCGCAGGTTGCGAATGCCGCGGGTGCCGCGCACGGCCACGGCCTTCAGATTCTTGGAGGCCATCACGGCGCCCACGCCGGAACGGCCCGCCGCCCGGTGCAGATCGTTGACGATCGAAGCATACAGGCAGCCTTTCTCCGCCGCCCGGCCCACCGCCGCGATACGCAGCAGCGGGTCCTGGTGGCGCTTGTGCAACCAGGCATCGGCCTCCCACACCGAAAGCCCCTGTATCTCGTCGGCGGGCAACAGCTCGGCGCGCTCGTTCTCCAGATAGAGATAGACCGGCTTGGGCGATTTGCCCTCGAAGATAATCATGTCCCAGCCCGCGTGCTTCATCTCCGCCCCGATGAGTCCGCCGGAGTTGGAACAGGCGACGGTGCCGGTCAGCGGGCTCTTGGTCACAACCGAGTAACGGCTGCCGGTAGAGGCCATGGTGCCGGTCAGCGGACCGGTCACCATGAACAATTTGTTCTCGGGCCCCAGGGGGTCGCAGTTCGGGGACACTTCCTCGACCAGGTAGCGGGTCGCCAGGCCGCGCTGGCCGATATAATCCATGGCCCACTCCATGTTCAGGGGTTCGTTGCTAACCTTCCCTTTCGTCAGGTCAATCCGCAGTACGTTCTTCGTCCAAGCCATTTTCGACTCCTCCTGGCGTCAAGCGCCGTCGCTGCCGGAAAGTTCGCGGGCCGCATGAGAGCGCATCCGCTCCAGCCCGGTATGATCCGCATCCACATAGGTAATCGCCTGCGTCGGGCAGGCCTTGGCGCACTCCGGATCGCCGCCGCAGAGGTCGCACTTGTACACGACTTGCGTCTCCTGGCTATAGTTCACCGTCCCGAAGGGACAAGCGATGGTGCACACTTTGCAGCCCACGCAGACATCGTCCAGCACCTCCTTGGCGCCGGTCTCCTCGTTGATCACGATGGCCTCCACCGGGCAGGCGTGCATGCACCAGGCCTCGGCGCACTGGGTGCAGGTGTAGGGGACAAAACGTCCCTCCTGGTGAAAGGGGAAGATCTTGATCCGGGAAGCGGAAGGGTTGAAGGCCCCCTCCGCCTGGTAGGAACAAGCCATTTCGCACTGCAGACAGCCAGTGCACTTTTCCGGTTCTATTTGCAGAGACTTGAGCATTTGCAACCTCCTTGCGCCACGCTACCGTAACGCTACCAAACACTCTCGCAACCCTCCGCCCCCTCTTGCGGCATCCCGGGCGATACCGGCAGGCCTTACAACCGCCGATGGGGTGGATTATAATCCACCCCGAACCCATGGTCAACCGCTTTGCAATTGTCTTCGCCGCGCCCGTTATCGCCGCCCTGTTGCCGGCGTTGCCGGCCGCCAATGCCGCGCCCGCTACGGGCGAAACCCTGGTCCTGGCCTATGTCGGCGGCAAAGACGCAAGCGCCCACCTGGGGGCGCGCCAGGGCACGGCGGAGGCGAACCTGCAGGGGCGGTTCCTGGGCCACAGCTACCGGCTGGAGCACTACCGCGACGCCGCGGAGGCGGCCTCGGCAGCGCCGCTCGCCGTGTTGGCGGCAGTGGACCGGGAACAATTGCTGGCGCTGGCCGACGCCTTCCCCGGCGTCCCGGTATTCAACCTGTCGCTGGACGAAGACGCGTTGCGGGCGCAGTGCCGCGACAACCTGCTGCACGTGCCGCCCAGCCAGGGCATGAAGCGGGACGCCGCGCGGCAATGGCGGCGCGTCCATCCGGATACGGCAGGGGCAGCGGGCGCCGCCTGGCACCCCCGGTTCGTCAAGTTCGCCGCCCGCGACCTGAACAAGCGCTACGCCAAGAAATTCCAGCGCGAGATGGACGACGATGCCTGGGCCGGCTGGGCGGCGGCGAAGATCGTCTCCGAGGCGGTAGTGCAGGAGGGCCTCGATAAGCCGGCGGCCCTGTTGCGCAGGCTATGGGACGGATTCTTCTTCGACGGGCAGAAGGGCGCCGCGCTGAGCTTCCGCGCCACCGGCCAACTGCGCCAGCCCGTGCTGCTGGTACAGGACGGGGACGGCCAATTGCTGGGAGAGGCGCCGGTACGCGGCGCCGCCCGGCCTGGAGACCTGGACAGCCTGGGGCGCGCCGACTGCCCCAAGTAACGAACGCGCGCCGTTCCCCGCAAGATTTGCTTTTTGTCCCCCGCTTGATTCGACTGGAGGTAACAACCATGCGCCAAACCTGCACCGCCTTCGCCCTGTGCATCCTGGGAACCGCCGCGGCGGCGGAACCGACGCACCGCATATTCGTCACCAACGAGCGCGGCAATTCGATCAGCATAATTGACGCCCGTTCCCTGGAGGTGACAGACACCGTAGAGGTAGGGAAGCGCCCCCGGGGGATCGGATTTTCGCCGGACCGCAGCGAACTGTACGTAGCGATCAGCGAAGAGAACGCCATCGCCGTGCTGGACCCGAAAACCCTGGAAACCAAAAGGAAATTCGAGGCCGGCTCGGACCCGGAGACCTTCGCCGTGCATCCCGACAACCGTATCTACATCTCCAATGAGGACGACGCCAAGGCATCGGTTTACGACCCGACCACCGGGCAGCGCATCGCCGAGATCCCCGTCGGGCTGGAGCCGGAGGGCGTTGCGATCTCCCCCGACGGCAAACTGGTCATCGTTACCAGCGAGTCCAGCAACATGCTGCATGTGATCGGAGTGCCCGAACACCGCCCCATTGCCAACATCGTGGTCGGCGCGCGGCCCAGGGCGGCGACCTTCAGCCGCGACGGCACCCTGGCCTACGCCAGTTCGGAGATCGGCGGCCAGGTCGTCAAGGTGGACATGCGGGAGCACAAGATCGTGGCCAGCTCCGCCCTGGGGAAAGAATCCAAGCCCAAGGACGTGCTGCTCAGCAAAGACGAAAGCCTGCTCTACGTCGCTGGCGGGCGGGCCAACCGAGTCTTCGTGCTGCGCGCCGACACCCTGGAGGTGCTGGAGAGCATCCCGGTAGGCAAGCGCACCTGGGGGCTGGCTATGTCGCGTGACGGCAGCCGGTTGTTCACCACCGACGGGGTAAGCGGCACCGTCTCGGTCATAGACACCGCCCGCAACGAGACAATCCGCACCATTCCCGTAGGCAAGTTCCCCTGGGGACTCGCCATTGACGACTGAGTCCGCCGGGGCAGGCCGGGCGGGCGGACCGTCGGCGCCGTCGTGAGGCGGGGGCGGCGGCCCGCCCCGCTGTACGCACTGATCGGGACGCTGATCCTGCCGGTCGCCGCCGACGCCGACACGGAAACGCTGGCTGCCGCGATCCGCGAGCGGGTCAAGGCCCAGGAAGCGGCGCAAGACTCGCAGCAGCGCATTGAGCGCCTGGACGACGAGACCCGCGAGCTGCGCCAACAATACCAGGAGGTCCGCGCCGAACTCGGCGCCCTGCGCAGCTACCACGACCAATTCGAACGCCTGATCGGCGGCCAGGGCCGGCGCTTGGCGTCGGTGCGCCGCCAACTGGTCGGCGCCGAGGCCACCCGCCGCGACCTGATCCCGCTGCTCGCCGAGATGATTGACACCCTGGAGGAGTTCATCGCCCTGGACCTCCCCTTTCTCGCGCAAGAACGCGGCGCCCGCATCCGCGAACTGCGGGCGCTGCTGGACCGGCCGGATGTGTCCCTGCCCGAGAAATACCGCCGCGTCATGGAGGCGTATCGGGTCGAGATCGAATACGGCAACCGGCTGGAAGCCGGGCCGGGCCTCGTGGAACTGGCGCAGCGAACGGTGACCGTGGAATTGCTGCGGGTCGGCCGGCTGGCGCTGTACTACCAGACCCTGGACGGAAAAAGTTGCGGCCGCTGGGACCGGGAGCAGCGCCGGTGGCAACCGCTGCCGGCGCGCCATAACCGCGACATTGCCGAAGCCTTGCGCATCGCCAAACGGCAGGCGCCGCCAGACCTGTTGCGCCTGCCGTTGCCCGCCATCCGGGAAATCCCCGAGGACGCACCGGGAGGCGCCCCCGAGAGCGCCCCCGAAAGCGCCCCAAGCGGAGCCCCCGGGGGAACCGGGGACCAGTCCGGGGACCAGTCATGAGGCGCGGCCTGCTGGCCGGCGCGGCATGGTGGCTCCTGGCGGAACCGGCAGCGGCCGGCGAACTGGAGGAACTGCTGCAACGGGCGCGGCAACAGGGCATGCAGGAGCAAACCGAACAGCGCGTCCGCGAACAGGACTTCGCCACGCGGCAGCTGCGCTGGCAGGAACGGCTGGAGAAGGAACGGGCCGCCCTGGAAAAAGAGCGGGAACGGGGCCGCCTGCTCAAACGGGAATACCAAAGCCGGCAGGAATTGCTACAGACCCAGGAACGGCAGCTGAAGAGGCAGCTCGGGACGCTTGGGGAACTGCTGGGGGTAACGCGCCAGGTCGCCAGCGACATCGGCAGCCTGCTCGATTCCTCCCTGGTCTCGGCCCAGCGCCCCGGGCGCGCCGCGACGGCGCGCAAGCTGGCGGACGGCGAGGAACTGCCCTCCGTACCGGAATTGCGCGCCCTCTGGCTGACGGCTCTGGAGGAAATGGTAGCAGCCGGCAAAATCGTACGCTTCGAGGCGGGGGTGATCGGTACCGACGGCGCGCGGGCGCCGCGCCAAGTGACCCGGGTCGGCGTCTTCAACGCAGTCGCGGAGGGCCGCTTCCTCCAATACCTGCCGGGCGAACAGCGGCTGAGCGAACCGCCGCAGCAACCTTCTCCACGGCAGCAGCGGATGGCCCGCATGCTGGAACGGGCCGCGGACGGCCTGCATCCCTTTCCCCTGGATCCCACCCGCGGCACCCTGCTGGCACTGCGCGTCCACGGTCCCGGGCTGGGGGCGCGGTTACGCCAGGGGGGAAGCATCGGCTACCTGATCCTCGCCCTGGCGGCGGTCGCGGCGCTGCTCATCGCCGAACGCACGGCCACCCTGGGACGCATGCGCCGCCGTATCCAGGCGCAACTCGGACAGCCCCCCCGGCCCGACAATCCTCTGGGGCGGGTATTGCTCGCCTGCAGCGATCCAAAAGAGGACGAGGACGGCCTGCCCCACCGGCTGGAAGAGGCGCTGCTGCACGAATCGCCGCTCCTGCGGCGCGGTCTCGGCACCCTGGCCGTCCTGGCCGCGGTCGCCCCGCTACTGGGGCTGCTCGGCACCGTTGTAGGGATCATCGAGACCTTCCAGTCCATCACCCTATTCGGCACCGGCGACCCGCGGGTCATGGCGGGGGGCATTTCGCAGGCGCTGGTCACGACCGTGCTGGGACTGCTGGTGGCCATCCCTGCCCTGCTGGCGCACAGCCTGTTAAACAATCGCAGCAACGGCCTTCTGGAGTTATTGGAACGCGAGGGAATGGCACAAGTGGCCACCCGCTTCGGGGGCAACGAGGCGACCTAGGCCATGCTGGAACCGCTGCAAGACTTCCTGGAACGGGGCGGACCGGTACTGACGGGCATTCTGCTGGTCTCCACCTTTATGTGGTTCTCGATCCTGGAGCGCGGCTGGTACTACCGCTTCGGCCACCCGCGACGGCTGGCCGAAGCCCTGCGCCGGTGGCGCGAACTGCCGCCGCTCCCGACCCGGGCGCGGCAATTGCGGCGCCGGGTCCTGTTGGCGCAACTCGACAACGCCCTGGACGCGCGGCTCGCTACCGTGCGGACCTGCACCCACATCCTGCCGCTGCTGGGGCTGCTCGGCACCGTCACCGGAATGATCGCGATCTTCGACGTAGTCGGCGCCTTCGGGACCGGCAACCCGCGCGGCATGGCGGCCGGGATCTCCCGCGCCCTACTGCCCACGACCGCCGGACTGGTCACGGCACTGGTCGGCATCGCTTGCCTTGCCGCCCTGCAACGCCGCGCCGCCGGCCACCACCAGCAAACCCGCCGACTGTTGGCGCAGGACGGGCAACGCTGATGCGCTACCGCTCCCGCGGCTACCAGGGCCCTGGCGGCGACATCAATCTGACGCCGCTGATTGACCTGGTGTTTATCCTCCTGATCTTTTTTCTGGTAACCGCTTCCTTCGTCAAGGAATCCGGCATCGAGGTGGACAACCCTACGGCGCATACCAGCGTGCGCCAGGAACGCGGCAACCTGGTCGTATCAATCACCGCCGAGGGGGAATTCTGGATCGGCGGGCGGCAGGTGGAGCGGCGACTGTTGCGCGCCGAGATCGGACGCCTGCAGGCGCAGAACCCGGAAGGCACCCTGATCATCGCCGCCGACCGGAAGGCACGCACCGACTGGCTGCTCGAGGCCATGGACCAGGGGCGGCTGGCCGGCGTCAAGCGCATCGCCCTGGCCGCCGATCCCGGAGATTAGCGGCCGCCGACGCCGGATGCGGATGACCGCCGCCGTCAAAAAACTGTTGCCGCTTGCCCTGCTCGCCCTGGCCGCGGGGATCAACCTGTTGCTGCTCGCGCTCGTGCAACAACTGACGCGGCACGAGAGCCGGGCCGTCCTGCCTCCCGCCACGGCCTTCCCGCTCGAACTCCTGCAGTTGCCGCAACGCCCCGTCGCACCCCCGCCCGTTGCCGAATCGCCGCCGCCGCAACGACCTTCCAAACCGCCGCCGCCGCCCGTGCCGGCCCCGCCGCAACCGGCAGCCGAACTCTCGCTACGCGCGCTCCCGGCGCAGCCGCTGCCGTCCCCGGGCGCCCCGGCGCTGGAACTGCCGCGCCTGCGCGCCGCCGGCAGCCCGTATCTGCCCGCGGCGGCAACGCCTCCCCCGGCGCCGGCAACGCCATTGGGGCCGTCCCTGGTCCCCGCCATCAGGGTCGAACCCGTTTATCCGGCATACGCCCTTAGCGCCGGCCTGGAAGGCGAGGTAACCGTGGAATTTCTGGTCACCCCGGAGGGCCGGGTGACGGAGTTGCGGGTCGTCAGCGCCGTGCCGCCGCAAGTCTTCGAGCGGGCCGTGCTACAGGCCATGCGCAGCTGGCACTTCGACCCTGGCAACCTCGGCGGGCAATCCCGGCGCATGCAACAGGAATTCCTCTTTCGTCTGCAGGATTGAACGCTGGCCACCATCGTGCAATGGCGCCCGGCCGCGCTCTGTTGGCTGTTCTGGCTGCCGGCCGCCGCGGCCGCCGAAGAGCAGCTCGTGTCCGGGCGCGTACACCAGGAGCTAAGCGCCGCCCACGCCGCCCTGGAGCGGGGAGACGCCGCGGAGGCGGCACGGACCCTCGAAGAAATCTCCGACACAGAGGGATTGACTCCCCTGGAACGCGCCAGCATCCTCCAGTCGCTGGGATACGCCTACCATGCCCAGGAGCGGCCGGCGGCCGCGGCGGAGGCGTTGCTTGCGGCGCTGGCCCTGGAGGCCCTGCCAGCGGCCACCGGGCGCAAACTCCGCTACCAGGCGGGCAGGCTGCTGCTCCAGGCCGGGCGCCACCGCGAGGGCATCGCCGAGTTGGAACGGTGGCTGCCCACCGAGCCCGCTCCCAAGGCCGAGGATTACCTGGTGCTGGCCCTGGCCTGGTACCGCCTGGAAGGCTACCGCGAACTCATCCCCTATATCCGCAAGGCCTTAGCCCGCAACGCAGAGCCGCCGCGCGCCTGGCGCGAATTGCTGCTGGCCGCCTACCTGGAAACACAGGATTACCGCAACGCCGCCCAGGCGCTGGAAACGCTACTCGCGGCCCACCCCGGCGAAGCCGCGCTATGGCTGCAGTTAGCCTCCCTGTACCAGAGCTTGCAGCGGGAACACGAGGCGCTGGCCAGCTACGAACTTGCCTACCGGCTCGGCCCGCTGGACACAGAAGACCTGGAGCGTCTGGCGCAACTCTACCTGCGCCTGAACCTGCCCTACCGCGCCGCCAGCCTGCTGCACCGGGAATTGGGAGCGCGGCTGCCGGAAACCCGGGCGCGGCTGGAGTTGCTGTGGAACGCCTGGTTGGCGGCACGGGAACCGGGACGGGCCGCCGCCATCATGGAGCGGGCGGCCCGGCAGGACGAAGAGGCCGCTTTGTACAGAATGCTGGGACAGACATACTTCGGCATGGGGCGCTGGCGGGACGCGCGCACGGCGCTGGAACAGGCCCTGCGCCTGGGCGTGGATGCCGCCGCGGAGGGAGAGACCCTGTACTCGCTGGGGCTCGCCGCCTGCAATGACGGCGCCGTCGAAGACGCCTTGGCCGCCCTGCGCCGGGCAACCGCCCACTCCTCCACGCGCAACGCCGCCCGCGCCTGGCAGGGCTACCTGGAACGGGAGCCCCGCCGTTGCCAAGCCGCGCCCGCGAAGGAACTACCGGCTACTGCCCCCGACTTTCCCCACTGAGTATTTTTGCAGGGCGCGGATCAACTCCCCCGCCGTCTGGTAGCGATCGTCGGGCGACTTCGCCAACAATCCGTTAATCAAGTTCTGCAATGCGTTCAGCCGCACGGGCAGGCGGGGAATATCGGAGTGGATGTGCTGGTAGATGATCCCGGACGGGGTGCGCGCCCGGTAGGGACGCTCCTGGGTCATCAGTTCGTACAGGATAATGCCGGCGCTGTAGAGGTCCGAGCGCACATCCACCTTCAGCCCCTGCCCCTGCTCCGGGCTCATGTAGTAGGGAGTCCCCAACACCTGGCCGACCATGGTCAATTGCTCATCGGAACTTTCGTTCACCTGTTTGGAGATGCCGAAATCGGCCAGCACCAGGGTGTCGTCGCTGCGAAACATCAGGTTCGCCGGCTTGAGGTCCCGGTGCACCACGCCCACGCTGTGGATAGCCGCCAACCCGCGCGCCAGGTGGTCCATGTGACGCAGGGCATGTTGCGGGGGAATGCCCATCTTGACCCGCTGCCGCAGATCTCCGCGGGAGAAGAATTCCATGGCAATATAGCCATAGTCGTCGGTAAAGCCCTGGTCGTAGATCCGCACCACATAGCGGCTCCTCAGGTCGGAGATCAACTTGGCCTCCCGGACAAAGCGCTTGACCAGGACGTCGTCCTTGCGGCGGCGGGTATCCAGGATCTTCAGCACCAAAGTAGCGCCGTCCGCGTTGCGCTTGGCCAGGTAAACGCGAGACATCGCGCCCTCCCCAATCATGCGCAGGAAACGGTAGCCGCGGCCGCCCTCGCCCGCCTCGCCCGCCTCGCCGGCCGCCGGACGCGGCGACCGCAGCTGTCGCAAGCGCTGCAGGTCCTGAGCAATCTTGCGGATACGGGCCTGCTTCTGCTGTTGGGCCTCCGGGACACTCATGGAACTATAGACTCTCCAGCCTCCCTTCCCAGTCGCATTATACTCCTCCCCCGAAAACGGCGAAACGGACACACTGTGGCCCGCTCAAGATGACGCAGGAGAGGTATTTTAGGGGCGCGCGCATCGTTAGGGAATGGGGTGGACCCTGAATATTGCAAAACGCCGGCCGGTGGGCCAGTTCCCGGTTGCCGGCGGCCAAGTCGGCGAGCGGCAAGCCCGGCGGCAACTGGCAACGGATTCCGGGGCCGTAAAGTCCCCGTCAAGAAAGAAAATCTCCTTAGGGAACCGGCACATATGGCACTCGGGGGAATGGCATGGCAGGAGCTGTCGCAGCCGAGGCGGCTACGCTCTTCCCCGCCGCCGGGGGAACGCCCGGGCCGCCCCGGCACGGGATTAAAACGCCTGCCTGACACCGAGTTCCAACAGGTTGCGCCGGTAGTCGTAGAAGCCGATATTGGAGCGGTTGCGGATATGAGAGAAAGACAGCACCGGGGTAAAGCCCCTTATATTGAGGGTGCGCAGACTGAACCGCAACGTGGCGATCCAGGTGCGGTCGCGGCGCTCCCTGGCAAAAAGCGGATGCGGTCGGTCGTAGCGCGTGTCCGTGCCCTGCACCTCCGCGCCAATGCCGAGGCCCTTGGCAAAATCGCGGTAATAGCCGGCGCCGATATTCGGCGCCCGGTTGCGCAGCCACGGGGCGCGCGGGAGTTGGCGCGTGTAATTGAGCCACAGCGAGGAAAAGCTCACCAAACTGGCGGCGAAGCGCCAGCTCAACCCGGCGGAGTAGATGTCGCCGTCAAAGCTCCTGTCGCGGTCGTGAAAAAGGCGCTGCAATTCCAGGCGGGCGCTGACCCGGCGCCGCGGCGTCGCCAGGCGGTTGCCGTCCAGGCGCAACCCGAAAGAGCGCCGGTACGGAGCGCCGCCGTAATAGCGGCGGGAAACGAACGACGCGGCGCCGGCCTCGCCGCCGGCAAACAGAACCCGCGGCCCCAGCGCCGTTTCCAGCGTCATGTCGTCGAAGGCCCGGCCCCCGTATTCGCGGCGCAACGCGCGGCCCGACCAGGCGAGGCGCAGCCTGTCGCGCAGCCGCCAGCGGTACGAACCGCCCAGACTCATGTACGCGCCGATGCCGCTGGTCTCCTGCGCATCTTCGGACAGCAGAAACGGCAGGCCGCCGATGGTCACGGTGCGCGAAGAAGGCGCCCGGTTGATATTGCTGTCGGGCAGGAGCGCGAAGCTGAAATCCAGTTCCCAGGCGCGGCGGCTGCGAATAGCGCCCAAAAACGCCCGGATGTTGCGCGCCACCGGGGCCGGCGGTCGGGCCGCCAGCACCCGCTCGAATTGACGCCGGGCGGCGCGGTCGGAGCGGGGGCTGTTCTTGAGAAACAGGGCGCGGGCCAGTTCCAGGCGCACCCGCAACAGGCCCGGGCGCGCAACGAGGATGGCGTTGAAAATGCCGGCAGCGCGGTCGTAATCGCCGCGTCCCAGGGCCGCGAGGCCGCGCAGAAAAGCGATGGCAGTCGCATCCGCCTCCGGCGCCCGGGCGGCGGCATCCAGAAGCAGCTCCGCCTCGCCGAAGCGCCCGGCGGCGATCAGATCGCGGGCAAGGTTCAGGGAATCGCGGTAGTCGCGGGGCGCCTGCGCCGCCGCCGCACCCGCCTGCCGCAACGCGGCGGGCCCGTGTCGGTCGGCCTCCGCCCCGGCAGCCATTGCCGAAAACGACGCGGCGAGCGGGGCGATGCAAAGCAAACGGAACCGCACGCGCCAGGCGGTCCCGTTCACGAGCGGGCGCCGACCTGCGCCCTGCCCCGGCCGACGCGCCGTATCTCGTCTCTGGGAGATGCGTCTTTAGCGCGCCGGCGGATCAGTCTTTCCAGGCGCCGAAGCCGCCGGCCACGTCCAGATTGGCGCTTCCCTGCATCCCGTCGGCACGGCTAGCCGTGGCGCTTACGCCCCAGGTGCCGCCGATCGCGGGCGGGGCTGTTCTGGCGCCGTCATTGCCGAAGAAGCGGCCGCCCCACCTGCCGTCCGTCACCCGGTAATTGAATCGTTCAGCAAGCGGGATTCGCGTGTCATCCGCGATGCCTGTAACCATGCCATCGAATTCGAATGCTCCGTTGTCGCCGCCGCCCAACTGCGCCGCACCCAGGGTCACTGTCGTCCTGCGCTGCGTGTAACTGCTGCCGTCAAAACCCTCGCCCAACCCGGACAAGTCGAATCTGAGATCGCTGATCGTGCCGGACACCATGCTGGTAACGAAGTTCGCGGTCAGGTCCACTACGCCGAACAGCAGGGATGCGGGGCGACCCCCGTCGCCAAAATTAGTCACGGCCCAACCGAGGGTGTGCCCGCTATAGGTCGCGGATCCCGTGTCAGGGAGAGTGTCGGTGGTTTCCATTCCGTCCGAAAAAACGCCCAGTACACTGGCGCCCACGGCGACGCCCACGATGCCCCTGGAGACGTTCCCGCCATTGGGCACATAGGCCCAGGCGCCAAAAGTCAGGTACTCATCGGCGGCTCTGGCATCGAAGCGGTCGGTCAACAAGGCCACGCCCAAGGCGCCGCCCTCCGAGGTCACGACTCCGTCATCGTTCACGTCGCCGCGCACCAGGCTCCGGTACGAAATATCGCGGCCCTGGGGATGAGCCACCCTTCCCAGGTCGTCGTTGAATAACGCTGCGCCGCCGCGAAAATCCACGCGCGCATCCATGTCGTCGGCGCTGTGGGCCGGAATCTGGTCGCTGGGCAGCCCCTGGCCGGTAACGGTCGCCGTCACGATCACGTCATTACCCGCGGCATCGGCGTCGCGAACCTCCGTACTGCCCTGCGTTCTGCCGTTGATGCTCTGGGAACTCTGCGTGACGCTGCCAAAGAGCGGCTGGGTCCGCGCGACAGCCCGGATCCGCTCCTGCGTGGGGTTGGCCGACGCAGAGGCCCCGCCCCCGCCGCCGCAACCGCCCAGTCCCGCGCCCAGGCAGAGCGCGACGGCCAACGCGCCGCCGCGCCGCCAGCCCGCCCCCGGCGCGAAGCGCCCCGCACGTGCGGGAATCGTCCCGCCGCCCCACAGTATCGCCGGGGGCATCACCGGGTTGCCCGCACCGTTGCCCGCGACGTCCCGGCCCGTTACCGCACCGGACGCCGACTCCAGACCCAAGCCTGCCGCCCTTATGTTCATTACCCTATCCTCCACGAAATCCAGTCACAGCGCCTCGGCTACCGGGGCAATTATAGCCGATGCGAAGCCCTCAAACCGTCCATCGCTCCCCCCATCGCTCCCTTCCCATCACTCCCCCCTTGAGGGGGAGTCGGCAAGACGAGGGCGCAAGCCCGATGTC
>JAPPQA010000046.1 GCA_028817255.1 Gammaproteobacteria bacterium
GCAGCCAAGCCGCCAGGCGCCGGCTGCTGCGGTGGGGGGTAGGCGGTCCTTGCGGTTCCCCTGGCCGCGGCAGCGTAGCAGGCGCTTTCGATGCTCCCCCCACCGGCGCGACTTCGGGCTGGCGCCCTCGTCTTGCCGACTCCCCCTCAAGGGGGGAGTGGTGCGTACGAAAGCAGGAATCCATGGCAGATAAGAGAGAGCTGCTTTTCTTTCCCTTCGATTGCGTAACGGCTTGGGTTTCCTTCGCCGGGGTTTCGCCGCGGGGCCGATGGCCTTTATTATACCGATTTGCTGCTGTGTCCGAATCCGTACATATATCTGGCGTCTGGCGCCTGGGAGGCGTGCCCTGCCCCATGCCGGGAGACAGGAGGAAACCCGTCCCCGCCGTCTTGCCTCGCTCGCGTTCCGCCGCCCACGGCAAATGACGGCGGCGAAGGGTTGCGCGCGCAAGAACCAGAGCCGGCGGAGTCTCCGCGGCCCGGGGCCCGGGCCGGGCAACCATGTCCGACGGATGGCGGGACGCCGTTGCGCATCCTGGTTCTAGGCGGCTACGGGCTGATCGGCCTGGAGGTCGTCCGACAGCTGCACGCGGCCGGACATCGGGTCACCGGCCTGGCCCGCTCCGCCGCCACCGGCAGGCGGCTGTTCCCGCAAGCGCGCTGGGCAGCGGCGGACATCGGGCGCCTCGACGAGGCGCGGCACTGGCGGGAACTCCTGCAAGATACGGACGTAGTGGTGAACGCCTCGGGCGTATTGCAGAGCGGCGCGCGAGACGACCCCAGGGCGGTGCAGGAAACGGCGGTCATCGCGCTGATCCGCGCCTGCGAATCGGCCGGGGTCGCGCGCTTCGTGCAAATCTCGGCGCCGGGCGCAAGGCTGGATTCCGCCACCGAATTCATGCGCAGCAAGGCCCGCGCCGATGCCCGGCTGAAGCGCAGCAGCATCGCCTGGACGATCCTGAGACCGGGCCTGGTCGTGGGCCGGGGCGCCTATGGCGGCACCGCCCTGATTCGCATGCTGGCCGGTTTCCCGCTGGTACAGCCGCTGCTGCTGGGCGAACGCAGGCTGCGGACGGTGGCGCTGACAGAGGTCGCGGAGGCCGTGTGCCGGGCGGCGGCGGGGCGCCTGCCGGCGCGCACCGACGCGGACCTCGTGGAACCCGAAGAACGCACGATGCGGCAACTGGTGCGCGACTTCCGCGCCTGGCTGGGCGTGCCGCCGCCGCGGCTGACGCTGACGCTGCCCGTCTGGGTCGGCTTCGGAATCGCCCGGATCGGCGACGGGCTGGGATATCTGGGCTGGCGCCCGCCCCTGCGTACAACTGCCATGCGCATACTGGACGAGGGATTGCCGGGCGACCCGAAACCGTGGCAGGCCCTGAACGGCGGCGGCTTTTCGCCGCTGGAGCGCACCCTGGCCGCCATGCCGGCGACAGTGCAGGAGCGCTGGTTCGCCAGGCTATGGCTGGCGATGCCGCTGATGGTGGGCACGCTGGCCGCTTTCTGGCTGCTCTCCGGGGGCATCGCCCTGGCACGGCTGGAGCAAAGCATGGCGATATTCGCCGCCGGCGCCCTGCCCCATGCCCTGGCGCTTCCGGCCGTCGTGGCGGGCGCCGCCCTGGACCTGTTGCTGGGCGCCGCCATACTCTTTCGCCGCAAGGCACGGGGCGCCTGCCTGGGCATGGCCGTCGTCACGCTCTGCTACCTGGCCGCGGGGACGACGCTGCGACCCGAGCTGTGGGCCGACCCGCTGGGGCCCCTGGTAAAGACGATCCCGGCCATGGTGCTGGCGCTGGTCACTGCCCTGGTGCTGGAAGAACGGTAAAGGAACGGCAAGGGAACAATGGAGTACGCGCCCTTTCTGCTCTGGCTGCACGTGATCGGCGCGGCGGTGCTGCTGGGCACCGGCGCCGGGATCGCCTTCTTCATGGCGATGGCGCACCGGACGCGCGACGCCGTGCTGATCCGCCACACTGCCGGCATTGTCGTGGCCGCCGACTACTGGTTCACGGCCCCCGCCATCGTCGTCCAGCCGCTCAGCGGCATCCTCCTGGCGGCGGAACACGGCTGGAAATTGACCGAGGGCTGGCTCGCGCTCTCCCTGCTGCTGTACGCGGTCGCGGGCGCCTGCTGGCTGCCGGTGGTGTGGATGCAGCACCGGATGCGCGACCTGGCGGGTGTCGCGGCCGATGGCGACAACGTGCTGCCGGCGGCCTACTACCGGCTGTTCCGGCGGTGGACCGCCTGCGGCTTCCCGGCCTTCTTCTCGGTGCTGGCGATCGTCTGGCTGATGCTGGCGAAACCGGAGATCGGCGCAGGGCTTGGCGGCTAAGGCCGGGGGTTGACGCATAGCAGCCAGGGAACGGCATCCCGAATCCCCGCTATTTCGCCAATTCCGCCCGCCGGCCGCCGCGCACTACCCACTACCGGCTATCCCCTTTATGATATGCCGCTTTCGCAAGCGAGGAACAGCAGTGGAACTCAAGGAATCCCGGCGCGCAACCGGCATCCAGCCCTCTCCCACCCTTACCGTCTCCGCCAAGGCCGCCCGGTTGCGGCGGGAAGGCAGGGATATTATCGCGCTCAGCGCCGGGGAACCCGATTTCGACACCCCGGAACGCATCAAGGAGGCGGCGGCCCGCGCCATGCGGGAGGGCCTGACCAAGTACACGCCGGTGGACGGCCTCCCCGAATTGAAGCGCGCGATCACGGACAAACTGCGCCGGGAGAACGATTTGGCCTACGAAGACAACCAGATTCTGGTCTCCTGCGGCTGCAAGCACAGCATCTACAACCTGGCGCAGGCGCTGCTCGATCCCGGCGACGAAGTGATTATCCCTGCCCCGTACTGGGTCTCCTACCCGGACATCACGCTGTTGGCCGGCGGCCACCCTGCGCTCCTCTATGCCAGCAACAGCCAGAACTTTAAGCTCCTGCCGGAACAACTGGCGCAGGCGATCACCGGGCGCACCCGTCTCCTGCTGCTCAACAGCCCGAACAACCCCAGCGGGGCCAGTTATGACGAGGGCGAATTGCAACGGCTGGCCGAAGTGCTGCTGCAACACCCGCAGGTGCTGATCGCAAGCGACGACATCTACGAACATATCCGCTGGCGGGACGAACCCTTCCGCAACATCCTGAACGTGTGCCCGGAACTGACGCCGCGCACCGTGATCTGCAACGGCGTATCCAAGGCATACGCCATGACCGGCTGGCGGATCGGCTACGCCGCCGGGCCGGAATGGATCGTCGCCGCCATGAAGAAAATACAGTCGCAGAGCACCTCCGGCGCCACCTCGATCGCCCAGGCCGCCGCCTGCGAGGCCCTGGCCGGCGACCAGTCCGAGGTGAAGCGCTTCCGCGACGCCTTCCGCGAGCGCCACGACTACGTTTGCCGGCGGCTGGACGCCATGCCGCACATCCATTGCCTGCCGGCGGCAGGGACGTTCTACCTGTTCCCCGATTTCGGCCCGGCCATCCAGCGCCAGGGCGCCAGGGACGACGTGGCCTTCGCCGAATACCTGCTGGAGGAGGCCGGACTGGCGATGGTGCCGGGAACGGCCTTCGGCGCGCCCGGCCACATGCGGCTATCCTTCGCCGCGGGGCTCGAGGTGCTGACGGACGCCATGGACCGGCTGGAGCTGGCGCTGAAGGGGTTGTAGGGGCGCCCTACGGTTCCGTTGGCGCCTCCCCCAAATCCCCCCTGACCACACGACCTACTGCTATCGCAGACCAGCCGCTACGGAGTCGCTCACGGCCTCCTTGATGCCGTGCTCACCTTGGGAGGATCATAGTGGGCGCTACAGGCGCATACCGGCTGCGATCGCAAGGGATGGCGAAGTCTGAATCGCCGCCGGATATTTTCAGCGGCGTGAAGAAGTCCTCGACCCACTGCGGCAACTGCCCCGTTTCCTCGACCGCCTTCACGGCCCCGGAGACTTCCTCAGCGGACATCGAAAAGAAAAAGTCCGGAGAGGGCGCCAAGGCTACGTTCAAATCGTTTGGCTCGAATTTGTCCAGCGAGTCGCCGTATTTTCGCATTGAAAGTGAAATGATTTCTCTTCCCGTTTCCGACAACAGGTACAGGAAAAGATGTTCCAGATACCGGTGCCCGAACAAGTTGGGGCGAAAGCCGTGGAAGCAGGTTAAATTCAGCACCTTGCTTCTGTTCAGAACAACCTTGTAGCCCCCTCGTGAGAACACGCCCAGCAAAAGAGGCGAGGCATTCCTTTTTTCCGTCTTGTACCACGGCTTGCGGTTCCTCGTGAGAAAGCGCTTGTTGAAACCCGCATCCTCCCCGGAGCGGATATACTTTTCCGCCGCTTTGGAATGTGCGGCGCCGACGGAGAACAGGAGAACCGACTTGTCTGCATCATGCAGCCGGTTGTAATCGGCGGCGCCAAACACCGGTTTGCGGATCTGAGAACTCCTGGTAATGCACGGAACGCATTCCAGTTTTTCATCCAGGCCCTTTTCGTTCGCGGTCGACGGGCGAAGCACAAAGAATTCATTCGCGCCCGTGGCAATGCCTCTGCTGAACCTGCCGAAGATATCGAGAGTTGTCGTTCGGGCCGAATCCGCCTCAAATCTCCGCTCCCGAAACAACGGCAGCCACTTGGAGCCAGGGTCCAGCCTCTTGAGAGGGATGTCCATAACCGGCTCAACCCTGTCAAACGCTTCGAGTTCGGCGACGGACTTTACCGAGTAAAACTTTACCGAAGCATGACGAACCGCCGCATCACAAAGTATGATGCCCACCGATGTGGTCGCCTCCGGGAAAATGTCTTTTTCGCAATCCAGGCTGATGATGGCGAACAAGCGGCCGGATTCGACGAGCCTTTCCTTCACCAGCAGCCCATAGCCGGTGTTAAGGAATTCGAGAGGCATGATATAGGCCATCCTTCCCGATGCGCCAAGTTCCGAAAGCGACTTCAGAAGGAAGGCGGATGCGGTGTTGGTGTAGCCCGAAAGCCGTATCCCGAGGTGGCGCTGAAACTCCCGCGAAACGATGTCCCGGTTCAGAAACTTCTGAAAGCGCATGTAGGGCGGATTGCAGACGATGTTCGGGTGCTTCCTGCCCCAGAAATGCAGATAGTCTCCCACAGTGACAAACCCGGAACTCTCGCCTGTTTGCCGCTCCCAGAACTTGACGATTTCGGGGTCCGCCTCGCACGCCGAAAATTCGATGCCGGCGTCTTTGGGAACCACTTCCCGAAACACGCCAAGCCCGAAGGCCGGATCGAAAAGGGATTTCTTCCCGGAGGCGAGAACCCAGTCCGCCATAAACCAGGCAATGTCCGGGCGGGTGAAAAACTGGCCGAAAGACTTGCGGTGATTGTCTTCTACGTGCCGGATGTATTCAAGCATCGTTGATAATCTTATGTGAAAAAACCTCCAGGTCAAGGTAGCCCCGGCCTCCCTGAAAGGTGACATAAAACAAAAGTCTGCCGCGCTCCAGTTCCTTCAGGGCGGAGCGGTGTTCGGGCATATCTATCTGGCCGAGGATTTCTTTCCCCACTTTGACATTGATTTTGATTGTAGTCTTCCTTTGATTCTTGACATCCTGCTCAACCGAGAAAACGGTCCCTTCATTTCGGGGGTCGGAACTCAAGGTGAGAATATCCCTGAACGGAATTACATACGCCTTGTCGAAAAACACCTGCAAATAATAGTGCCTTATTCCAAAGTGCTGAATCCAGCGGTTCACAAGCGCCACATCCTCAAGTTTTGGCGTGATACTCAAATAGTCCCTTCTGTGCAGTATCTTGATCTGCGCTTTGAGGAGGCGCAGGTGATCGCTGAGGTTCCTGAGGAGTTCCGATGAAGACCATGATCTCAGGCGGAAATCAATCTCCCGGAACGTGTCCGGTGTGGCACGCCGTATCAATTCGTGAAGCTCGGGGCTCTTTTCCTTGAGCGGGCCGGACAAAGGTTCTTGCGACAGAATCTTCTGAATTCTGCCGCACTCCGCCTCTGCTTCGCGGGTTCTGCTTTCCATAAAGGCGGAGTATTTATTCGCCAGAAAACTGCTTGAACGAACCTCAATAGCCGCGACCGACCGGCGCACGAAATCGTCGTCGTCAAGATCGCAGTTTTCCCCGCTTGAGGCGTCTGAACGCCGAAAAACCAGAAGGTCCGGTTTCTTTCCGATGCGGTTTAATTCATCCTGGTACTCCGAGTAAAAGTCGGCAAAGCCCGGATCCCCGGCGGCGAGACTGTTTGCACGGCCATACCGGACGGCGCAGTACTCGTCTGAACCCTCATTGATTGCGTTGAAGACAACCTGCTCGGCCCAATCTCCCTGCTCCTTGTTCGTGAGAAATTCGGAACTCGCCATTGACGGCGGACGACCGCTGACCTGAATATCCGTGTCTATATCAAATGGCGTCGCCCTGATCAGCGATGCAATCGTCTCTTTGTATGTCGCCATATGCACAAATCCCGTATGCTTCTGCTCGGTTTGCCGCCCGGTGCGTTCATCGCACTCTACATTATAGGGACTACGGCGGGCACGTTCCCTTGACGCAATATCCGGTATCCGGGCTACGGCCCGGAAGTTTTCAATCGAGAATGGGCGGGCGGGTGTTTTACGACACCTGGAGGCCCTGCCATACTCCACGGATGCTTGCGTCCTTACTATGCCTCCTCCGACTCCATCCCCAAGCCATATGTAGCGCACCCCCACGACGGTTTGACCGCCTGCCCGCCCTCCGCTAGCATGACCGCTCCGATCCCCGGTAGCTCAGCTGGTAGAGCGGGTGGCTGTTAACCACTAGGTCGGCGGTTCGAGCCCGTCCCGGGGAGCCAGTTTCCGCGCCGTTGGCGGCGCTTTGCCAGCGGCTTATCGGAGGTTTTTTAGACGATTATGCGCAAAGCCATCGCCACCGAAGCCGCGCCGGCGGCCATCGGCGCCTACTCGCAGGCCATGCGGGCGGGCGATGCCGTCTATCTCTCCGGCCAGATCCCCCTGGACCCGGCAACGATGGAGCTGGTCACCGGCGATATCGAGCAGGAAATCCGCCGCGTGCTGGAGAACCTGGCCGCCGTCGCACAGGCAGCGGGAGGAGGGCTGGACGATGTGGTCAAGCTGACGGTCTTCCTCGTGGACCTGGGACACTTCGCCACCGTCAACACGGTCATGGCGGAGTATTTCCAGGCGCCCTACCCGGCCCGCGCCGCGGTCGGCGTCGCCGCCCTGCCCAAGGGCGCCCGCGTCGAAATGGACGCCGTCCTGTATCTCCCGAAGACCTAGGCAACTAGACAGCAGGCTAGACAGCAGGCGACTCCCGGACGACGCTCAGGGCTTGCCCCGCCAGGCGCCCCGCGGCATCTCCGGCCCGGCTTCCCGCCCCGCCTCCGGTTCCGACATCGGCACCGGCTCGCCGCACCGTTGCAGCATCCGCTCCCAGCGATTGACCATGGTGCAGAACAGCTGCGCCGTGCGCTCCGCGTCGTAAAGGGCGGAATGCGCCTGCGACTCGTTCCAGGCCAGCCCCGCCGCCTGCACCGCCCGCGACAATACGGTCTGGCCGTAGATCAGGCCGCCCAGGGTGGCCGTGTCGAAGGTGCTGAAGGGGTGAAAGGGACAGTTGCGAATACCCGTGCGGTGCACGGCGGCCTTGACGAAGGAGAGGTCGAAAAAGGGATTGTGCCCGACCAGAATGGCGCGCTGGCAGGCATTGCGGCGCATCGCTTTGCGCACGACCTTGAACATCTCTTGCAGCGCCTGATGTTCCGACACGGGATAGCGCAAGGGGTTGTACGGGTCTATGCCGGTGAACTCCAGCGAGGCCGGATCCAGGTTGGCGCCGGGGAAGGGCTCCAGATGGTGGTGGCTGGTTTCTTCTATTTCCAGGCCCTGTTCGGCGATGCGCAGGGTCACCGCCGCGATCTCCAGCAGGGCGTCGGTCTGCGCGTGAAACCCGGCCGTTTCCACATCCACCACTACCGGCAGGAAACCCCGGAAGCGGCGGTCGAAGGGCCTTGCCGCTAACTGCGTCACGGGGGGGTCACGCCGCGCGCAGCTGCCAGTGGCAGGGCTGCCCCGCCCGCAGGGGCACCAGGGTGTCGGGGCCGAAAGGCAATTCGGAGGGCACCGTCCAGTCGGCGCGATGCAGGACGAGCCGCTGCCCGTTGCGGGGCAGGCGGTAGAAATCGGCGCCGTGGAAGGCGGCGAAGGCCTCCAGCCGCTCCAGGCGTCCGGCCGCCTCGAAGACCTCGGCGTAGAGTTCCACGGCCGCGTGGGCCGAGTAGATGCCGGCGCAGGCACAGCCCCGTTCCTTGGCGGGGCGCGAATGCGGCGCGCTGTCGGTGCCCAGAAAGAAGCGCGGATGCCCGCCGGTGGCCGCCTCGATCAGCGCCTGCCGGTGCTGCTCCGCCTGCGGCACGGGCAGGCAATAGTGGTGCGGGCGCATCCTGCCCTGCGCGAACATGGCGTTGCGGCTCAGCAACAGATGTTGCGGCGTGATCGTGGCCGCCAGGAGTTGCGGGCCATCGCGCACGCATTGCACCCCCTCGCGGGTGCTGACGTGCTCCAAAACCACGCGCAGGCCGGGAAAGCGCCGCAACAGCGGCAGCAGTACCCGTTCGATAAAGAACGCCTCCCGCGAGAAGACATCCACCTCGGGGTCGGCCAGTTCGCCGTGCACCTGCAAAGGCAGGCCGCGCTTCTCCATCTCCTCCAGGACGGGATAGACCCGTTCCGGCGAGCGCACGCCGAATTCGGCGCCGGTGGTGGCCCCTGCCGGGTAATACTTCATCCCCAGGACGAAGCCGCTGTCGCAGGCGCGGGCGACCTCCCGGAGCGGGGTTTCTTCGCTCAGGTACAAGGCCATCCAGGGCTGGAAGGAGGTCTCCGCCGGCAGGGCGTCGAGGATTCGGCGACGGTAGCGCCCCGCCTGCGCTACGTCCAGGATCGGCGGCGCCAGGTTCGGCATGACCAGCGCGCGGGCAAAACGGCGGGCGCTGTCCGCGGCCACCGCCGCCAATTGCGCGCCGTCGCGCAGGTGCAAATGCCAATCGTCCGGCCTGGTAATCGTGAGGGTTTGCCCCGTTTCCACCCCTGCCTCCAACCCCTGCCTCCATTGCCCGTCCCAAGCCGCGGGCCGTGCCGGAGAATGCGCTAGTGCCGTCTGAAGATGATGATGCTATAATCATACACGAAACAGTGGCGGGAAACGGGGATTCAGAACCCGGGAGGATGAACGCATGGCACTGCAACTTGGAGACACCGCGCCGGATTTCACGGCGGAAACCACGGAAGGGAGCATACGGTTCCACGAATGGATTGGGGATCAATGGGCCGTCCTGTTCTCGCACCCCAAGGACTTTACCCCGGTGTGCACTACCGAACTGGGCGAGGCATCGCGGCTGAAAGGGGAATTCGAGAAACGCGGCGTAAAGCTGATCGGGCTGAGCGTGGACGATGTGAACGCTCATCGCAAGTGGGCGGAAGACATCCGCGAGACCCAGCGCCAGGAGCTGAACTTTCCCTTGATCGGCGACAAGGGCGGCGCCGTCGCCGATCTGTACGGCATGATCCATCCCAAGGCGAACGACACCCTGACGGTGCGCTCGGTATTCGTGATCTCGCCCGACCGGAAGATCCGGCTGATGATCACCTACCCTGCCAGCACCGGCCGCGACTTCGACGAGATCCTGCGGGTCATTGACTCGCTGCAACTCACGTCCCGGTTCCAGGTCGCCACCCCGGTGAACTGGAGGTCGGGAGAAGACGTGATCATCGTCCCCAGCGTATCCGACGAGGAAGCGCGCAAGAAATTCCCGGAAGGCTGGGAGGCGCCCCGGCCCTACCTGCGCATCGTCAAGCAACCGCGCTCCTGAGCCGTCGCAATCGGCGGCAACGCCAGGGAGACAGAAAGGGGAACGGAGATGCAATATCGAAAGCTGGGCGCGACCGACCTGGAGGTAAGCCTCATCTGCCTGGGCACCATGACCTGGGGAGAGCAGAACACCGAGGCCGAGGCGCACGCGCAGATCGAAATCGCCCTGGAAGCCGGCGTCAACTTCATAGACACGGCCGAACTCTACCCGGTGCCGCCCAAGGCCGACACGCAGGGCCTGACCGAAAGTTACCTCGGCAACTGGCTGCATAAAAATCCGGCGCGCCGGGAGCGCTTGGTCATCGCCACCAAGGCGGCGGCGGCAGCCGACTGGATCTCCTACCTGCGTAACGGGGAGGCGCGCCTGGACGAGGCCAACCTCCGCACTGCGCTGGAGACCAGCCTGCAACGCCTGCGCACCGACTACGTGGACCTCTACCAGGTGCACTGGCCGGAGCGGGCAACCAACTTCTTCGGACGCCTGGGATACCGCGAGCACCGGCCGGAAAAGGACGGCGTGCCGATCGCCGAGACCCTGGAGGCGCTGGCCAAACTGGTGCAGGAGGGCAAGGTCCGCCACATCGGCATATCCAACGAGACGCCCTGGGGGGTGACGGAATACCTGCGGCTGGCCCGGCAGCACGATTGGCCGCGGATCGTATCCGTGCAGAACCCCTATAACCTGCTGAACCGCAGCTTCGAGGTCGGTCTGGCCGAGATCGCCTGCCGGGAAAGGGTCGGCTTGCTGGCCTACTCGCCGCTGGCCTTCGGCGCGCTGAGCGGCAAATACCTGGATGGGGCACGGCCGTCCGGCGCCCGCCTGACCTTGTTCACCCACTTCACCCGCTATCTGAACGACCGCGCCACCGCGGCGACCCGCGACTACGTGCAGCTGGCGCAACGCCACGACCTGGACCCCGCGCAGATGGCCCTGGCTTTCGTCAACGCCCAGCCTTTTCTCACCAGCAACATCATCGGCGCCACCCAGGTAGAACAACTGCGCACCGATCTGGCGAGCGCCGAGGTCGCGCTCTCCGCGGAAGTGCTGGAAGAGATCGGCAAGGTCCACGACGCCAACCCCAATCCGGCGCCCTAGCCGGGCCCATGCCCTGGGCCGGAACAAGGGCTGGGGACCCGCGAAGCCGAAACAGAGACAGGACATTGTCGCCGCACGTATCGAAATCCCGCAAAACCGGCATTGCCGGGGCATTCTCTGAATATATCGAATCTCCCGAAATCGGACCGTTATTCCTGCATGGCAACGCCCTGGATATATTGGGGCAACTGCCGGATCGCTGCATAGACTGTTGTATGACGTCGCCGCCGTATTGGCGCCATCGGCAATACGAGGAGGGAGGCATCGGCCTGGAACGCGCGCATCTCGATTACGTAAAAAACCTGGCGGCGGTATTTCTCGAATTAAAGCGCATCCTCAAGGATGCCGGATCGTTTTGGCTGAATATGGGGGATGCATACGAGGGCAAGCGGTTGCTGGGCATTCCCTGGAGGCTCGCCTTCGAATTAATGGACCGCCAGGGGTGGATTCTGAGGAACGAGGTCGTCTGGAACAAAGTCAAGGGCGGCCCCGATAACGCAAAGGATAAGCTGGGCAATATCCACGAGCAGGTATTCCACTTCGTAAAGACGCCCAGGGATTATTACTACGACAGCGATTCGATTCGCTCCGCGCCGTCCAGAACCAGGGTGGTCAACGGCGCGGTTGTCTCTGCGACCGGCGTGCGCGGGGTCAGGTACAAGCGGCAGATCGAATTATCAACCGCATTGACGGCCGAAGAGAAAGGAAACGCCATGGCCGCGCTGGAAAAAATCCTGCAGGAAATCTCCGGCAACCGGCTCTCCGATTTCAGAATGATTATTCGCGGGCAGCAAAGAACGACGCATTCCGATTCGAGAAAGGTCTCCGGCAGGGCAAAAGAACTGCATAAAAAAGGATTTTATTTCCTCAAGTACCACCCCAACGGCAGCAAACCCAGAGACGTTTGGGACATTCTCCCCGAGGATACGCAGAAACGCGAAAGACATTATGCCGCCTACCCGGAAGACCTTTGCAAAATACCCATTCTTGCCACCTGCCCCGGGGATGGAGTGGTCCTGGACCCTTTTTCGGGCACCGGCACGACCATGCTGGTGGCAAGGCAACTGGGCAGGAAATCGCTGGGAATCGATCTTTCCGGGGAATATATACGGATGGCGAAAGACCGCTGCAGAATACTCATATAGCGCCATCATGAGTAAAGTCAGCGAGTTATTTGGAATCCCCGTACAAGGCATTACCCCAGGTGTGGCAGGCGAAATCTTACGATGCCAGGAATGCCCTTATACAGAGACAAAATGTTTCAAGGTTCGCAAAAGCGAACCGGAGATTTCCATTGGCACCTGTGCGGTAAAACACGGGCGCAAGAACCGCGATATAATCATTTGTCCGAATAGAATGTTGCAGAAGAAGCAGATCTTTCTCGATTGCATCCATCTGCTTACCAAGCACGAGCCTGGAAATGAATTCCACATTGTTTCCGAGATAAAAGTTCCTGGCGGCAGCGTTGATTATTTCCTGGTATCCGCAAAGAACGGGAAAGCAAGGGACTTTGCGGGAATAGAGGTCCAGACACTGGATACGACCGGAACCGCCTGGCCCGAGCGCCAAAGATTACTGCAGAAACAAGGAATAGAAATTGATAACAGCGCTGTCGAATCAACACGGCGATTCGGCATGAATTGGAAAATGACGGCGAAAACGGCCCTTGTCCAGATACATCACAAAATAGATACATTCGAGCACAGCGGGAAATGTCTCATCCTCGTCATTCAAAATTGCCTGCTGGATTACATGCAACGGGAATTTGACTTCGGACACTTGTCGGACTCTGGCAAGATCGGCGATTCGATGCATATACATTCCTATGCGCTAAGAACGGAAAGCAAAAATTATACGATTGCGTTAGACCAACGGTTGAGCACCGACGCGAAAGGCGTGGCGGCCTGTCTTGGTTTAAAGCGCGATGCGAAGATGGATCTGGCGCGGCTCCTGAAAGAAATAGAACAGCGACTATCGGGCGAAACTTTACTGACGCTGATATGAACGCGCCCCACATGCGAAAGACAGGCTTTGCTACGGGCGTCTTTCGGCGGCCGGGTAAGGCGCTGGGCGCCCTGCTGGCGCTGGCCTTGTGCGCGGCGCCCGGCCAGGCGGCGGCCGACTGCCACCGGGGGACTTTTGCCGAGCGGCGCTTCGTGGAACGCTTCGTTTTCCCCGATGCGCGAACGGTGGGCGTGGTGGCCGAGGGGGAATGCGAAGCGGCCAGCATCGGCAGTTACGGATTGCGGATCTACTCCGGGAACGACCCACGCTTCCCGACAGACGACTTTATTGCCGGTCTTGTGAGACCCCGCGACGGCGCGGTGGAGGGCGTGGATTTCCACGACGTGGACGACGACGGCAAGGGCGACATTGTCGTCACGATCAGGAGCGCCGGCAGTGCCGGGTTCCTTTCGGGCGATGCGTTCCGTTACCGGGACGGCGCCCTGACGCTGCTGGCCACCGTGGGCCGGGACACGGACCTGCACTCGAATGCCGATGTGCTACAGGCGCTGCGACGCCGCCTGGCGGCGCCGGCCAGGTAAAAGGGACACGCGAATGAACGACAAGGACGATATGAGCGACCCGACGGCGCCGCCCTCCTCCGCGCGGACCCTGGCCGCGCTGTCGCCCCTGGACGGGCGCTACGCGGACAAGACCGCCGACATGCGCGAGCTGTTCAGCGAGTTCGCGCTGATCCGGCGGCGGGTGGAGATTGAGCTGCGCTGGCTGCGCGCCCTGGCCGCCGAGCCGGCAATCGGCGAACTCCCCCCCCTGAACGCGGATATGGAGCAATACCTGCAACAGGTGCTGCAGGATTTCTCGCTACAGGACGGGGCGCGGATCAAGGAGATCGAGCGCCGGACCCGGCACGACGTCAAGGCGGTGGAGTACTTTCTCAAGGAGGCATTCGCCGCCCATGCGAAGTTGCGCCAGTACGGCGAATTTCTGCACTTCGGCTGCACTTCGGAGGACATCAACAATCTGTGCCACGCCCTGCAGCTGCGCGAGGCCCGCGAGCGGCTGCTGTTGCCCGCGCTGACCGGCCTCGGCAAGACGCTGACCGGGTTGGCCCGCACCCACGCCGACCGGCCCATGCTGGGCAGGACCCACGGTCAGCCCGCGTCTCCCACCACCCTGGGCAAAGAGTTCGCCGTCTATGTGCCGCGCCTGCGCCGCCAGCGGTTGCAACTGGCCGGGGTGCGCATCGCCGGCAAGATCAACGGCGCCGTAGGCAACTACAGCGCCCACCTGGCCGCCTACCCGCAGGCGCCCTGGCCGGCGCTGGCCCGCTCGTTCGTAGAAGGGCTCGGCCTGCATTGGAACCCCTGCACCACGCAGATCGAGCCGCACGACTACATGGCCGAGTATTTCCACGCGGCGGCCCGCTGCAATGTCATTTTAATAGACTGCTGCCGGGACATCTGGGGCTACCTTGCCCTGGGATACCTGTGCCAGCAGTCGGCGCAGGAGGCAGTCGGCTCCTCCACCATGCCGCACAAGGTCAACCCCATGGATTTCGAGAACGCCGAAGGCAATCTGGGGCTGGCCAATGCCCTGCTTGGCCACCTGGCCGAGACGCTGCCGGTCTCGCGCTGGCAACGCGACCTGGCCGATTCGACGCGCCTGCGCAACGTTGGCGCCGCCCTCGCCCATGCGCTGCTGGCCTACCGGAACCTGCAAAGCGGCCTGGGATCGCTGGAGGCCGTGCCTGAGGCAATGACGGCCGACCTCGAAGGGGCCTGGCAAGTGCTGGCCGAGCCGGTACAGACCGTGATGCGGCGGCACGGCCTGGAGCGGCCTTACGAAAAACTTAAGGAGTTCTCCCGCGGGCGGCGGCTGGGACGGGAGGAGTTGCACGCCTTCATCCGCGCACTGAAGCTGCCGGAAGACGAAAAACGCAGGCTATTGGAGCTGACCCCGGAGCGCTACCTGGGCAATGCCCCTTCCCAGGCTCGCAAGATCGCCCGCTGAAAGCGAAGGCGACGGCAAAAACCCTTCGCTCCCCGAGCAAGCCCCGTTACGCCAATCGAAGGGAA
>JAPPQA010000047.1 GCA_028817255.1 Gammaproteobacteria bacterium
AATGTGCGCGTTCCGCGCTCTATTTGCGCGGGATTCCGGCTTTCGCCGGAATGACAAGAAGGGAGGCCGGAATGACAGAGCGCCGTTTCCCCACTTCCAAAAAAGCGAATGGTTTTTACACAGCCTGTTTCGTACGCATCACTCCAGCAGCCGGCGCCTGGCGGCTTGGCTGCTGCGATTCCCCCTCCAAGGGGGAGCGATGGGAAAAATGCGCCGAATCTACGGCCGTAGAAAAGAGATCAGAAGCGGTAGCTGACCTGGCCGAGCAGGTGGTCCCGGTGGCCGAAGCTGTGCTCCAGCAGCAACCTCCAGTTCCGATAGAGTTCCACCTCGAAACCGAACAGGCCGCTCCAGGCTTCCTCGGGCTCGGTCTCCACATTGAAACTCGCCGGGAGGGAGCCCGCGCCATCCAGGGCCGGGCCCACGCCAGCCAGTTGCCGCTGTTGGTCCGGCGTGAATCGCCCCACGACTTGCGGGTTACTCAACACGCCAGCCACCCTGGCTGCGGGGAAAGCGACACTGCCCTTCACGGTTTCTTTCAAATCCATGTATGTGCCGCCGATCCACATCGAGGCTTTGACGCCCGCGATCTTCCGGTTGATCCCGACTCGCGGGCTGTAATTGAAAACCACGACATCCGAGTCGCTCAGTTGCAGACCGTTGCGTCCGTCCAAATCGGTATGGCTGTAATTGATGTCCAGGTTGCCCCAGAATCCTTTGTACTCTCCGGCCAGGATGAAGCCCAGGCCGTACACCGGCCCGTCGTAGTCCACCTCGAAGGGCCCCACATCCGCGCCTGCGATTTCTATGGTCCCGACCGTGGTCTCTCCCCGGACTTTGCCGGCGAAGGCGTACAGGTTGAAGAACGGCAGCAACCAGGCATCGAGGTGGATGTTCTGATGGCGGATTTCGTTCCTTACGTCGCTGGGCCGGACTTGCCCCAGCGCCCCTTGCAGGGCCGGCCCCAGGGCTTGGATCTGCACGGGATCCAGGCCAGCCAGGATCGGACGCAGATCAAACCCGAAAGACTGGTCCGTAACCTGCATATCCTGCTTCTGCTCGTAATAAATGACGCCTACACCCAGGGGCAGGGGCAATTCCGTATCGCCGGCCAGTTCCTTCTTGTAGGGCAGGAAGGAGGACCAGCGGTCTTCCTCCGCCGAGACCGGGGCAACCGCGGCCAAGAGCCCGACTGCGAAAGTGGCGTGCAAAATGCCGTTCCGGATGCGGTTCATTAAACTCCCCCCCTTTGTGCGCTCGGCACGATTCGAAATATGCGCCGAACGGCGCGCGCAGATTAAACCACAGCCCGCGCCCTCATGCAATCGCGGCGGAGAACCTCCGCCCCTTTTCCCGTCATTCCGGGGGAGTTCTGTCATTCCGCCTCTTTTTTCCGCCATTCCGGGCCTTTTTTCTGTCCTTCCGCCCCTTTTTTTCCGTCATTCCGGCGAAAGCCGGAATCCCTCTTTCTCTTGCGCCCTCGGCATGGCGAAGGAGCGCGAAGCGCGCGCATTATTCACTGGATTCCCGCCTTCGCGGGAATGGCGGAGTGTGCCATGCCAGCGAGAAGTTTTTCGCGCGGTTCTGGATTTTCGGAGTTTTTGCACGGCCTGGCAGGCGGGAATCCGGCGCATAAATCCCGCTCCGCCCTTCCCGCGCCCCCAGCGTCCCCCGTCCACCCCGTCCACGCCGTCCACAAAGTCCACACCCTCGCAAGCCGCTCCCCGCCCCGGCCCTTAGCCGCGCTCTTCCGGCGCCCGGGCGTTGCCCCCGGCTACAGGGGACAGCGGTTGCACCAGCAGTTGCAGGACGTTTTGCTGTCTTGCCTCGCGAAAGCGCTCCATGCCGATGCGCAACCCTTCCCGCGGGCGCTCCAGGTACGTGCCGAACAGGCGGTCCCAGCAAGAGAGGTTGAAGCCGTAATTGCGGTTATGCTCGGCGGGTCGCGTGGAATGATGCACGCGATGCATATCCGGGGTTACGATCAGCAGGCGCAGCAGGGCATCCAGCCGGCGGGGGAGGGCCACGTTGCCGTGGTTGAACATGGACGTGGCGTTCAGCAGGACCTCAAAGCAGATTACGGCAGCGACGGGCGCCCCCAGGGCCAGCACGGCCGCCGCCTTGAATAGTGCGGACAGCAGGATCTCCAGAGGATGAAAGCGCACGCCCGTGGTGGCGTCCAGGCGGGTATCGCTGTGATGCACCCGGTGCAGCCGCCACAGCCATTCCACCTTGTGAAACAGCACGTGCTGCGCGTAGAGCAGCAGGTCCAGCATCGCCAGCGAGACGACGAAGGCCGCCGCCGCGGGCAGTCCCGCCAGCAGTCCCCAGCCGCGTTCGGCGGCGAACCAGGCGGCCTGCACGGCGCTGGCCAGGGGCAGCAGGCGCACCAGCAGAGTGGCGGCGGCGATCAGCGACAAATTGTGCAGCCGACGCTTCCAGAGGGCTCCCTGCGAACGGTGGCGCGGGGCGCTGGCCTCCCAGCAAAACATAAGGCCCAGGGTTGCGACGAACATGCCGCCGCGAAGCGCAAGCTCAGACAGATGCAACGGGTCTTCCGCCGCCATAAGAAGCCTATTGTAGCAGCAAATTCGGGGTACCGGCGGCGGGGCTGCGGGCCTGGATTCGGCCCGGCAACGGAAAATCGCGCCCCGGTGGGTTAGACTCGTAGCGATTCGTTTTGTCAGACCATGGGGGACAACCCCGGGAGGGACGGAATATGCGGAACGGAATTCGTTTTTTCGCGGCGCCTGCCGCGCTCATGATCGCGTTGTCGCTGCCTTTGGACGCCACTGCCCATGGCGGCAAGCGCGGCTTCGGCCCCGGCGGCCCCGCGATGTTATTCGACGAGGCCGATGCCGACCGGGACGGCAAGCTCACCAGGGCCGAATTCGATGCCTGGCGGGCGCAGCATTTTGCCGCCGTTGACCAGGACGGCGACGGCAAACTTACGGGCGAAGAGCTGGTGGCCGCGGCGGACCGGCGCCGGGCGGCGGCGCGGATCAAGCGCCACGACGCGGATGGCGACGGCACGCTCAGCATGGAAGAAATGGCCCCGCGCACCGGGCGGATGTTCTCCCGGCTCGACCGGGACGAGGACGGCGTCGTGACCCGGGACGAACTGTCGCGGCACGGCAAGCACGGCAAGCATGGCAAGCGCGGTGACGGGCGGCGTTGCCACCGCTGAGCGGGCGGCGCGGCCGGTCGTATCCGCTGCCGGGCCGGGTGGGGCGCAGTCCGCGTCTGCGACGCGGCGGCCCCTTCGGCCCCTGCGTAGCCGGCGGTAGCGGCGGCAACGGCCCCGCATGCTGAGGGTGCCTCCTTTCGCTGCCTACCCGGAACTCCGCATGCGGCGGTTGCGCCGGGATGGCTATGTCCGCCGCTTGGTGCGGGAGTGCCGGCTGCTCCCGGAAGATCTGATCCAGCCGCTTTTTATACGCGAGGGCGGCGGGCGCGAGGCGATACCGGCCATGCCCGGCGTGGAGCGGATCGGTATAGACGAATTGGCAGCGGAGGCCGCGCGGCTGCTTGCCTTGCGCATCCCGGCAGTGGCGCTGTTCCCGGTCATCGCGCGGGAGAAGAAAGACGCGACGGCAGCGGAGGCATGGAACCCGCGGGGGCTGGTCCCGCGCGCGCTGCGGGTGCTGAAGGAATGCTGCCCCGGCTTGGGAGCGATCACGGATGTGGCCCTGGATCCCTATACCAGCCACGGCCAGGACGGACTGGTCGGCGAACGGGGAGAGGTGCTCAACGACGAAACCGTGGCCGCGCTGGTGCGCCAGGCCCTGTGCCATGCGGACGCCGGCGCGGATATGGTGGCGCCTTCGGACATGATGGACGGCCGCGTAGGCGCGATTCGCCAGGCGCTGGAGCGGCGGGGCCATGCGCATACCTGCATCCTGTCCTACGCGGCCAAGTACGCATCGGGGCTGTACGGGCCGTTTCGCCAGGCGGTCGGTTCGGCCGCCGCCCTGGGGGGGGGCGACAAGCGCGGCTACCAGATGGACCCCGCGAACGGCGCCGAAGCGATGCGCGAGATCGCCCTGGACCTCGGCGAGGGGGCGGATATCGTGCTGGTGAAGCCGGGCCTGCCTTATCTGGACATCGTCCGGCGCGCCAAGGAGCGCTTTGGGGTTCCCGTATTCGTGTATTTGGTCAGCGGCGAATACTCGATGATCCGGGCCGCCGCCGACCGGGGCTGGCTGGACGAAAAGGCGGTCGTGCTCGAGTTGCTGAGTTGTTGCAAGCGGGCAGGTGCGGATGCCGTGTTGAGCTACCATGCCGGGCAGGCGGCGCAATGGCTGCAAGAGGGGGACGGGGCCCCCGCCGCGCGGTGAAGGCGGCGGCGGTCTCGCGCGGCGGCGGCCGGGCTTTACGGGAATTCCCGTACGCCTTCCGGGGCGGCGACCAGGAGCAAGTCGGCGCTGCGGCGCGCGAAGATCCCGTTGCCGACCACGCCCGGGATGCGATCCAATTCGCTCTCCAGGGCCCGCGGGTCGGACAGGGACAGGCCGCGCGCGTCCAGAATATGGTTGCCGTTGTCCGTGACGCAGTTCCGCCGCCATACCGGCGTGCCGCCCATGGCCGTCAGCGCCCTCGCTACGGCGCTGCGCGCCATGGGGAGCACCTCTACCGGCAGCGGGAAGCGGCCCAGCACCTCGACCAGCTTGGTATCGTCCACGATGCAGATAAATCGCTCGCTGACCGACGCCAGCACCTTTTCCCGGGTCAGCGCGCCGCCGCCGCCCTTGATCAGGCAGCGGTGCCTGGTGGCTTCGTCCGCCCCGTCCACATAGACGGGCAACGGGCCCGCGCTGTTGGGATCGAGGACGGGGATGCCGTGCTCGCGCAGCGCCCGCTCGCTCTCCAGCGAGGCCGCGACGGCCCCCTCCAGCCAGCCCTTGCGGGTTGCGAGGCATTCGATAAAGCAGCGCACGGTGCTGCCGCTGCCCACTCCGATCACCTCGTGTCCGGCGACCCGTTCCAGCGCCGCCTGGGCGCTTTTCCGCTTGTGTTCCTGCTGGTCCACCTCTGCCCCGGGTCCAGACGCCGCGCCCTCGCGCCGGATCATAGCATGGCGGCGGCGCCTGCCCGGCACCGGCGGCGGTGAGCCGCCCCTTGCCGGGATGACCGCGCGGCAATCCGCCGGCAGCCGCGGGGCGGCGGCGCCGATGCTGAACGAGTACGAAACCCGCATCCGGGAGGCGTGCCGGCGGGTGTACGAACTTGCCCGCCGCACCTCCCTGGATCATGCCCCGTCGCTGTCCCGGCGCCACGGCAACTGCATTCGCCTCAAGCGCGAGGACCAGCAGCCGGTGTTTTCCTACAAGTTGCGGGGCGCCTACAACCTGATGGCGTCGTTGCCGGCGGCGGCCAGGGAGGGCGGCGTGGTCGCGGCCTCCGCCGGCAACCACGCGCAGGGGGTGGCGCTCGCCGCCCGCAGGCTGAAGTTGCGGGCGGTCATCGTCATGCCCCGGACCACGCCCGATATTAAGGTGCGGGCGGTTCGCAACCTGCAGGCCAAGGTCATCTTGCGGGGCAATACCTACGACGAGGCCCGGGAATACGGCGCGCAAATGGCGGCGGCCGAGGGCCTGGCCTGGATCCCGCCCTACGACCACCCCCTGGTTATCGCAGGCCAGGGCACGGTGGGCGCGGAGATCCTGGAGCAGCATCCGGGCCGCTTGCGCATGGTCTTCGTGCCGGTGGGCGGCGGCGGGCTGATCGGCGGGATCGCGGCCTGGTTGAAGCAACGGGAGCCCGGGATTCGCATTATCGGGGTCGAGCCGGACGAGGCCCCCTGCATGTACGAGGCCCTGCGCGCCGGCCGGCGCGTCAGGCTGGAGAAGATTGGCATTTTCGCCGACGGCGCGGCCGTCTCGCAGGTGGGCGCGGAGCCGTTTCGGCTCGCCCGGGAGTTGGTGGACGAAGTGCTGCTGGCCAACACCGACGAGATCTGCGCGGCGGTGAAGGACATCTTCGAGGATACCCGTTGCGTTCCCGAGCCCGCGGGCGCCCTGGCGCTGGCGGGGCTAAAGCAATTCGTGGCCCGCGAAGGGATCAGGGGACAGGAGTTGGTGGCGGTCCTCAGCGGCGCCAACGTGAATTTCGACCGCCTGCGCCACATCGCCGAATTGGCCGCGCTGGGAGAACACCAGGAGGCCTTGTTCGCCGTCACCATCCCGGAGCGGCCGGGCAGTTTTCGCGCGTTCTGCCGCGCTCTGGGCGCCCGCCAGATCACCGAGTTCAATTACCGCTATGCGCACAGCCGCCAGGCGCACGTGTTTGTCGGCGTCCAGCTGAAGCAGGGCGTGAAAGAGAAGCAAGCGCTGCAGCGCAAGCTGGAGAGGAAAAAATACCCGGTGATCGATCTGAGCGAAAACGAACTCGCGAAGATGCACATCCGCTACACGATCGGGGGCCATGCCCCGCAGGCGCAAAATGAATTGCTTTATCGCTTCGAGTTTCCCGAGCGCACCGGCGCTTTGCTGAACTTCCTGACCCGGATGGTGGGGCGCTGGAATATCAGCCTGTTTCACTACCGCAACCACGGCGCCGCCTATGGCCGCGTGATGGTGGGTCTGCAAGTGCCGCCGGCGGAGCGGAAGGACTTTCAGGACTTTGTACGCCGTTTGCGGATCAAATATTGGGAGGAAACGGACAACCCCGCGTACAGCCTGTTTCTGGGCTGAGGGCCCCGCGGCGGCGGCGGCGCCCGGGCGCCCGCGCTATCGGGTTTGGAGGGGGCATGGAGGGGCATGGAGGAGGTTAAAGGGGGCATCTCCGCCGTGCCGTTGCCAGACAGTTCACTTGAACCAAGCGGTCCAAGTGGGAGCAGCGGGTAGCGTATCAGGTTCGCCGCCGCGGAACGGCGGTTACGCGCAACAACGCTACGGTTTAGCTCCCGAATAAAAGCTCTAGGCTCAAGCTTTTCCTGCCTTGCATCTCGTACACCGCAGAGAATACCCCGCAACCCTTAATGGGCGGCGCCGTCCTCCAAAAAACCGTCCAGCTTCGCCCGGATACGCCGCAGGCTGTTCTCCACGGCGCAAGTATAACTCTCTTTTTCCTTCTTGTATGCAAGCATTTCGTGAACCAGGTGCAGGGCCGTCATGATCGCGAGCCGCTCCCCGCCCATAACGGTGCCTCCCTCCCGAAACTGCTTCAGTTTGTCGTTCAGGAGTTCCGCCGCCCGGCACAGATCCTCCCGTTCCTCTTCCTGGCAGGCCAGGAGGTACTCCCGCTCCAGTATGGTGACGCTGACCTGCGACTTGCCGCTCACGGCGTGTGTTCCATGGAGCGAAGCCGCGCGATGATGGATTCTATGCGCGCCCGCGCCTGATCCGTTTTCGCTACCAGGGCCGCGCGCTCCGCCACCAGGTTCTTTTGCTGGCTGCGGAGGGCGCTGTTCTCGGTCTTGAGTTGTTCGATCTTGCCGATCAACGTATCTACCTGGCGCTCCAGGGTGGCCAGGTCCAAGCTTTTCTCCGTCGGCTCGTTCATCGCTCTCGTTATATGATGCCCCCCGGGATGTTCGGGAAATGCCGTCGGTTATGCACGGTCGTCGGTGCAGTACGCCTCGCCTTCGCCCGGCGAAGTATAGCACAGAGACCGGGAGGGGCGGCAACTGCCGCGCCGCCGGGTTTGCCGGGGCGGCGACAGCCGGGAAAATCGGGCGGCCGCGCTGTTTTTTCGGGCACGGCAAACAGCGGGACCGCCAGCCGCATGGGCCTCTCCTCCCCTGCTCGAGGGGCCGGGAAAACCTCCTGTACGGGTGCCTTGTGCAGCGCTTGAATCAGAGTATCCTTACCGGATGATTCTCAAAGAATACGGCAATCGCCGGCGAAAACTCATGGACATGATGCAAGAGGGCAGCATCGTCCTGTTGCCCTCTTCCTGCGAGCAAATACGCAACCGGGATGTGCACTATCCGTATCGGCCGAGCAGCGATTTTTTCTACCTGAGCGGTTTCGTCGAGCCGGAGGCGCTCCTGGTGTTGATCCCGGGCCGTCCCCAGGGCGAGTACATATTGTTTTGTCGGGGGCAGGACCCCCAGCGGGAAATATGGGACGGCCCGCGGGCCAGCGTGCACGCGGCCCGGGAATACTACGGCGCGGACGAGTCCTACCCCATCGAGAAGGCGGACGCCATCCTGCCTGGCCTGATAGAAAATCGGGAACGACTCTTCTACAACATGGGAGAAGACGAAAGCTTCGACCGGCGCGTATTGAAATGGCTGAACGAAGTGCGGGCGCGGGGCCGTACCGGCGTCAGCGCGCCGGCGGAATTGATCAGCCTCAGTTACCTGCTGTACGAGATGCGCCTGTACAAGAGCAAACACGAGATCCGCAAGATGCGGCGTGCCGCCCGCATCTCCGCGGCCGCCCATATCCGCGCGATGCGCGCCTGTCGCCCGGGGTTGATGGAGTACCACCTGGAGGCGGAGATCATGCACGAATTTCTCCGCAACGGCGCGCGGGCGCCCGCGTATCCCCTCATCATAGGCTGCGGCGGCAACGGCTGCGTACTGCACTACACGGCGAATACGGGCCCCCTGGTTGACGGCCAGCTGGTCCTTATGGACGTGGGCGCGGAGTACGATTACTACGCCAGCGACATCACGCGCACTTTCCCCGTGAACGGCCGCTTTACCGGCGAGCAGCGGGCCATCTACGAAACCGTGTTGGCCGCCCAGGAGGCCGCCATAAAGGAAGCGCGGCCCGGCAAGCATTGGAACGACATGCACGAGGCGGCGGTGCGGGTGCTGACGGAGGGCCTGGTCGAGCATGGCATCCTCCGGGGCGATGCGGCCGAATTGGTGGAGCAAAAGGCTTACCTCCCCTTCTACATGCACCGCACCGGCCATTGGCTGGGCATGGACGTGCACGACGTGGGCGAATACCGCCTGGAGGGCGCCTGGCGGACCTTGGAACCCGGGATGGCCATGACCGTCGAACCCGGCCTGTACTTTCGCGAGGGGCAAAAGGGCCTGGACCCGCGTTGGTGGAACATCGGCGTCCGCATCGAGGACGACATCCTGGTTACCCGCGGGGCCCCCGAGAACCTGAGCGCGGCCGCCCCCAAATCCGTGGCGGAGATCGAAGGGCTCATGGCGGAACGCGCCCCGTGAGACCGGAATACGATGTGGCGATCGTCGGCGGGGGGCTGGCCGGCGCCGGCGCGGCCTGCGCGCTGGCCGATTCTCCTCTGCGCATCCTGCTCCTGGAGTCCTCCGCGGAGCGGCCGGCGGCAGAGGAGACTCGCGGCCTGGCGCTGTCGCTGGCCTCGCAACGCATCTTCGAGGCCTGGGGCCTGTGGGGAGAAATGGCCGCCGCAGCCGCCCCCATCCGCCGCGTCCACGTCTCGGAGTACGGGCGCTTTGGCGCCGTGCGCCTGTCGGCAGGCGATATCGGAGCGGCCGCCCTGGGCTACGTGCTGGACGCGAATCTCCTGCTGAAACGGATGTGGCGGCGCCTGGAGGGAGGCCGGGCCGTCGAGATCTTGCGCCCGGCCCGGCTCGTTCGCGTGGATTCCGCCGCCGGGGGGCTGGCGCTGGCGGTTCGTTGCGGGGAACGGAGTTTGCAGCTGCGCGCCCGTCTCCTGGTCGCTGCCGACGGCAGCCATTCGCAGACCTGCCGGCTGGCCAGCATCCCGTGGCGGGTTCGCGACTACGGGCAAACGGCCATCGTCTCCGAGATCGCCACCTGGCGCCCCCACCGGGGCAGCGCCTACGAGCGATTCACCGCGGAAGGGCCCCTGGCCGTGCTGCCGCTGGCCTCCGGGAAATGCAAATTGGTGCATACCGTCGCCGCGCGCCGGCGGCAGGAAATCCTGGACCTTTCCGACCGCGACTACCGGGAGTTGGCGGGCCGGCTGCTGGGATGGCGCCTGGGGCCCGTGCGCGCGGCGGGGCCGCGCAAGGCGTACCCGCTGTACCGGCGCAGCGTTTTGCGCCAGACCGGGGAGCGGCTGTTGATCCTGGGCGACGCCGCCTATGCCTTGCACCCCAATGTTGCCCAGGGTTTCAATCTCTGCCTGCGCGACGCGCAGGCCCTGGGCGAATTGCTGGCCCGCTGTCCGAACGACGACCCTGGTTCGCCGTTCCTGTTGCGCCGCTACTGCGACCTGCGCCGCCGCGACCGGCGGCGGGCGCAACGCCTGAGCGACGGCATTGCCGGCTTGTTTTATACCCGCCGGCGGTTCCCGGCCGTCGCGCGGCGCCTGGCCATGCTGCTGCTGGAGTTGGCGCCGCCGTTGCGGCGGGGGCTGATAACGCGCGCGTCCGGGTTGGCGGGCGGACAGCCCCTGGCGGTATGGGAGCGCGGCCGCTAGCCGGGGGCAGGCGCATGCAGGCGCGGACAGCGGCGGCGATTATCGTGGGCGAGGGGCTTGTAGGCGCGACCGCGGCCGCCCTGCTGAGCGACGGGGAAGGGGGCGCGGTGCATTTGGTTCGGGGCGGCAAGACGCGCCCTGCCGGCGGGCCGCCGGCGGTCCTGGCCCTGACCCCGGCCTCCAAAAGGATCCTGGCGCGCGCCGGGGTTTGGCAAAAACTGCCGCCGGCGGCGGTAGGCGGATTCCGCGAGATCCGCGTTTGGGACGGGCTCGGCAACGGCTGCATTCGTTTCGACGGTACGGAGCTGGGCGAATCGGCCCTGGGCTATATCGTCGAGTTGCCCGCCTTGCGGAAGGCGTGGCGCGCGCTACTGGCGGCGCGCGAGCGGCTGAGTCTTCACGACGGACCGGTGCGCGCCATCGTCTCCGGGGCGGGACTCGTGGAGGTGGAATGCGAAGGCGGCGCCAAGCTGCGGGCGCCGCTCCTGGTCGCCGCCGATGGGGCCGATTCGCCGGTGCGGCGGCTGGCCGGAATGAGCTGCGTAGAGAGAGACTACCGGCAGGCTTCCCTGGTTTGCATCGTGCGCAGCGAGCGGGCGCACGACGAAACGGCGCGGCAGTTTTTCCTGCCGGACGGCCCGCTGGCCCTGCTCCCGATGCGCGAGCCGCAACGTTGCGCCCTGGTGTGGTCCGCGGGCGCCGCCAGGGCCCGCGACTTGCTGCGCCTGTCCGCCAGCGATTTTCGCCGCGAGTTGGAGTCGGCCTGCGGCCGCATCCTGGGGCGCTTCCGACACAGCGGCGCCCGGCGCCTGTACCCTTTGCGGCGCCTGCACGCGCCGCGCTATTGCCGTCCCCGGATCGCCCTGGTCGGCGACGCCGCCCACCTGCTGCACCCGATGGCCGGCCTGGGGGCGAACCTCGGGTTGCTGGATGCGGCGTGCCTGAGCGAGCGGGTCGAACATGCCCGGCGCCGGTCCCGGGACGTCGGTTCGGAGCGGGTGCTGCGCCAGTACGAGCGCCGGCGCCGGCTGGAAAACCGGCTGGTCATGCATACGCTGGACCTGCTGAAGCTTTGTTTCGAGAGCCGCGCGCCGCCGCTGCCCTGGCTGCGCAACGCGGGCATGGTGCTGGCCGACGCCGCGACGCCCTGCAAGCGGTGGCTGATGCGCTTCGCCATGGGCGGGCGCGTAGAGCTGCCTGGCGCGGAGGGGCCGGCCGCCGCCGGCCGGGGGGAGTGGGGCCGGGTATGACCGCGCCCTGGGAAAAACCCGGCTCCAACTTTATCGTCAAAGCCATCGAAGGCGACCTGCAGCGGGCGGACGGGGCCGGGCGGGTGGCGACCCGTTTTCCCCCGGAGCCTAACGGATATCTGCACATCGGCCACGCCAAGGCGATCTGCCTGAATTTCGGGATTGCCGAAAAATACCGGGGCGTCTGCCACTTGCGTTTCGACGACACCAACCCGGAAAAGGAAAGCCGCGCCTATGTCGAGAGCATCATCGAAGACGTGCGCTGGCTGGGATTCGACTGGGGCGGGCATCTCTACTATGCGTCCGATTATTTCGAGCGGCTGTACGAATACGCCCTGCGGTTGATCGAAGACGGCAAGGCGTATGTGGACAGCCTGAGCCCGGAACAGATCCGCGACTACCGCGGCACCCTCGTCAAGCCGGGCAGGGACAGCCCCTACCGGGACCGCCCCGTGCGCGAGAACCTCGCCCTTTTCGAGGCAATGCGGGCCGGGCGGCACGCGGAAGGCGCGCACGTATTGCGGGCGCGGATTGATATGGGCGCCTCCAATCTGAACATGCGCGACCCCGCCATTTACCGGATTCGCAAACGGCCCCACTACCGCACCGGCAACCGCTGGCACATCTACCCCATGTACGATTACACGCAGTGCCTGTCCGACGCCATAGAAGGCGTGACGCACTCCCTGTGCACCCTGGAGTTCGAGGACCACCGCCCTCTGTACGACTGGTTTCTGCGGCAATTGCCGGTACCGTGCCGGCCGCGGCAGATCGAATTCTCCCGCCTCAACCTGAGCTACAGCGTCACCAGCAAGCGCCTGCTCGGCCAGTTGGTGGCCGCCGGTCATGTCGCCGGCTGGGACGACCCGCGCCTGCCCACTCTGCGCGGGATGCGCCGGCGGGGATATCCGGCGGCGGCGGTCCGCAATTTCTGCTCTTGCATCGGGCTGACGAAAAAAGACGCCTTGATCGAGCTGGCGGCGCTGGAAACTTGCGTGCGCGACGAACTCAACCGAACCGTACCCCGGGCGCTGGCCGTGCTGCGCCCCCTGCGCGTAGTGATCGAGAATTATCCCGAGGGGCAAACCGAGGAATTGGAGGCCCCGAACCATGCCGACGATGCATCGCTGGGCAGCCGCAGGCTGCCGTTTTGCCGGGAGCTGTACATCGAAAGGGACGACTTTCGGGAAGACCCGCCGGCGGGTTTTCGCCGGCTGGCGCCCGGGCGCGAAGTGCGCCTGCGTTTCGCCTACCTCGTGACCTGCCGGGAGGCGATCCGGGAACCTGTCAGCGGAGAAGTCGTCGAACTGCGGTGCCGCTACGACCCCGCCAGCAGGGGGGGCAACGCCCCGGACGGGCGCAAAGTGAAAGGCACCCTGCATTGGGTATCCGCCCGGCACGCGGTGCGGGCCGAGGTGCGTCTGTACGAGCGGCTATTCGACGACCCCAACCCGGCGGCGCTGGGCGATGCGTGGTTGCGGTCGCTGGCCCCGCGCTCGCTGGAGACGGTGCGGGCCTGGCTGGAGCCGGGCCTGGCCGCCTGTCGTCCGGGCAGCCGCTATCAGTTCGAGCGGCTGGGGTACTTTTGCGCCGACGCCGCGGACCATGCCCCGCCCGCGCGGCCGGTATTCAACCGCACGCTGCCTTTGCGGGCGCGCTCCCAGTAAGCTCGTTCGAGTAAGGCGGCTAGGAGAGGTTGCGCCCCTCGAAGATCTCCTGCATCTCGCGGCGCAGGCAACGCTCGACTTTTTCCCGGTAGGCCGGCTCCAGCCCCGAAGGGTTGATATTGAAAAGATATTCTTCCAGGTCGAAGTCCCTGCAGATCAGGCGGGTGTGGAAGATCTTCTCCCGGTGCCGGTTGGTGTCCGCCATGCGGTAGCAGTTCCGGGTCTCCTGGTCCAGGTAATCCCGGATCGAGCGCATCTCGTGATCGATATAGTGTTTCCTCCCGTCCGTGTCGCGGGTGAAGCCGCGCACGCGGTAGTCAATATAGACGATATCGGAATCGAAACTGTGGATCAGAAAATTCAGGGCCTTTAGCGGCGATATATGGCCGCAGGTGCTGACGTCTATATCGGCGCGGAAGGTGCTGATCCCCAGCGAAGGATGACTCTCCGGGTAGGTATGCACGGTAAGATGGCTCTTGTCCAGGTGGGCGACCAGCGTCCGGGGTCCCGGGGAAGGGTCCCGGGTCAGGCCCGCCGGGACCGTGCCCCCCTCCGACACCATCATAGTCACGCTGGCCCCGTGCGGTTCGTAGTCGGCCTTGGCGACGTGGAGCACGTTCGCGCCGATGATGGCGGTGACTTCGTGCAGGATCTGGGTCAGCCGCTCCGAGTTGTACTGTTGGTCAATGTATTCGAAATAAGAACGCAGCTCGAGGTCGGAGCAGGCATAGCATATATCGTAGATGCTGAAGCTCAGCGTCTTGGTCAGGTTGTTGAACCCGTGCAAACGCAGTTTGTTGCCGTCGGCGCGTCCGGGCATCCGCTACGCCTCCCCTATGGAGACGCCGGCGGCGGGAGGCAGATCATCTGCACCAGATTTCCCTCGGGATCCTCGCAGTAGAAGCTGCGCGCCCCGTCGCGGTGCGTCCTGGGGGGGTCGCGCACCGGCACCTTCTCCGCTTGCAAAAACTCGTACCATTGGTCCACATGCTCCGGGCTGCGCAGGGCGAATCCGATATGGTCCAGGCGCTGGGGGGGCCTGGCGCCCGGCATGTCGGGAGCGTGGTGCAACGCGAGGCTGTCGTGCCCCGCGCGCAGATAGACGGATTCCCCATCGGGCCGCCATGCCACCTTCATCCCCAGCAGCCGTACATAAAACCGCTCGCATTCGCTTACATCCTCGACATTGAGCGCGACGTGGCGCAACCCGCACATGGCTGGAGGTCTGTTCATCCTTTAAGCATCCTCCCCGCGACTCCCTGGAAGCGGCGACACCTTAGCACTTGTTTTCGCGGGCGGCAATATTCTGCATACTCCCCCAAGCCGTTACGCAATCGAGGGGAAAAGATTCCCATCTCGCCATTCCGCGCCCCCACCCCGCCATTCCTGCGAAACAGGCCGTGTAAAAACTCCGAAAATCCAGATCCGCACGAAAAACTACCCACTCGCACGGCAAATATCCGCCATTCCCACTTTTTTCTGTCATTCCGCCTCTTTTCCGTCTGTCATTCCGCTTCTTTTCCGTCATTCCGGCGAAAGCCGGAATCCCGCGCAAATACAGCGCGGAACGCGCACATT
>JAPPQA010000048.1 GCA_028817255.1 Gammaproteobacteria bacterium
AAGTATGGCCAGATAACTACAGAGGAACTTAAAGACATATACGGCTATAATCATCCGCCACGGGCAATAAGAGATGTTCGAGAGAACGGCATTCCTGTAAAAACGTTTCGTGTAACAGGAACGGATGGTAGAAAAATTGCCGCTTATAAATTTGGCGCCCCGTCAGAAATACGGGTCACTCAACTATCGGGCCGTACGGCATTTTCATCCAGGCTAAAAGATGCACTGGTGGGAAAATATGGCTCGCGATGCAATATTTATCTTGAACCGTTCCCAGTAAGAGAGTTGCAAATCGATCACAGAATCCCATTTGAGATTGCGGGGGACAAAGGTGGCCTGTCTGAAAATGTAAACGACTATATGTTGTTATGCGTTTCTGCAAACAGGGCAAAATCCTGGAGTTGCGAAAATTGTGCAAATTGGCGGAAAAGGCGAATTGCCGCTTGCCGTTCCTGTTACTGGGCTTTCCCAGAAAACTATACGCATATTGCTATGCGAGATATTCGAAGGCTTGATCTCCTGTGGTCCGGCAAAGAAGCCGCCGAATACGACCTGCTGGTAGAAGAAGCGGCAAAGCTGCGGGAAGAGGTGCCGGAATACGTCAAGAAAGTGCTTCGCAAGCACTTTAGAAGGCCCAGGTGAACGCTGGCGCCGGAACCGGATCACTTGACCGGCATGCCCAAGCGCATGGCGCGCGGGTTCGGGCGCCATGCTTTGCTGCTCTCTCCAGCCCGCGGCCATGTTTAGCAATCCAGCGTGTGACTGCGCTCCCACTCGCTGAGGTGAGAGATGTAACTGCGCCATTCCTCCATCTTTAGCTTGAGATAGGAGCTTGCCAGTTCCTCGCCCAGCATTTCCCTGACGGCGCGGTTCTTCTCCAGCAGGCGTAGCGCGTCGAACAGGGTCGCCGGCAACCGCTTCAGGGAGCGCTGCCGGGCGCCCGTTTCGTACATATTAACCGACAGCGGTTTGCCCGGGTCGCGCTTGCTGGCAATGCCCTCCATGCCGGCGGCCAGGATCGCCGCCTGCATCAGGTAGGGGTTCGCCGAGCCGTCCATGGCGCGCAGTTCGAAACGGCCGGCATCCGGCACCCGCACCATATGTGTGCGGTTGTTGCCGGAGTAGCTGATCGCGTTCGGCGACCAAGTCGCGCCGGACTGCGTGGCGGGTGCGTCCAAACGTTTGTAACTGTTCACCGTGGGGTTGAAGATGGCGCACAACGCGCCCACATGGCGCAAGACGCCGCCCAGGAAGTGGCAGGCGGTGCGCGACAGGCCTAATTCATTGCGCTTGTCTTCGAACAGGTTTTTGCTTCCCGCCCGGTTCCATAACGACACATGGCAGTGACAGCCGTTGCCCGTCAGTTGCGGGAAGGGCTTGGGCATGAACGTGGCCCTCATGCCATGTTTCTCGGCGACGCTCTTGACCATGAACTTGAAAAAGGCATGGCGGTCAGCCGTCCGCAGGGCGTCGTCGTAGGTCCAGTTCATCTCGAATTGGCCGTTGGCGTCTTCGTGGTCGTTCTGGTAGGGCTCCCATCCGAGTTGCTCCATGCAGTCGCAGATCTCGCTGATAACGGGATAGCGCCGCATCAGCGCCTGCTGGTCGTAGCAGGGTTTTTCCTGCGTGTCCGCAGGGTCGGATATGGCGCGCCCGTCCGAGGAGATCAGGAAGAACTCGCACTCGACGCCTGTCTTCATGCGCCAGCCCTTGGCGGCGGCCTTCTGCACCTGCCGTTTCAAGGCGACCCGGGGTGAGGCCTCGACTTCCTTGCCGTTCATCCACAGGTCGGCGGCCAGCCAGGCGATCTCCGGGTTCCACGGCAGCTGGATCAGGCTGTCCGGGTCCGGGACGCCGAACATGTCCGGATCGGCCGGCGTCATGTCCAGCCAGGCCGCAAAGCCGGCAAAGCCCGCGCCGCCGCCTCTTTGCATGTCCATGATCGCGCGCGCCGGCACCAGTTTGGCGCGCAGAGATCCGAACAAGTCGGCGAAACTGATCAGGAAGTACCTGATCTTCTTCTTTTTTGCGATTAGGAAAAGGTCTTTGCTCATTACTCGCTACCTCCTTTATGCTTTGCGGTGCTTTACGCTGTGCGCCGATTCGCACTCGCGAGCCCCGCCCTTCGGTTGCCGAACGCCTGGGCCAGCCAGCGCCGGTAAAATTGGCGGCCCAGATGGTGCATGGCCCGCGCTTTGTCCTGCAGTCCCTGCAGGATCTCGGCGCTGCCCTGTACGCTGGCCGAAGGCGGGGGCATTTCGGGGCCGTATATCTGCAACCAGCCGCGCACGATGCGCGGGGTCGCTTCCAGGTGCGGTCCGATCGCCAGCAGGCTACCGTGGGCAAAGGCCTGCATCGGTTGGAACTCGGTGCCCAGCAGAGGCGTCGCGCCCCTGGGCAGGGCAACGTTGTCTTTATGCCAGAACATGACGGGGAGGCCTTGCGCGAGCTCCGGGTCGCACCATTCGCATAGCGCCGAGCGGTCAGCGATCCGGGCAGGGTGCCAGCCAATTTCCCAGCGCGGCATCGGCCGAATATGTCCGCCCAGCGCCTTGCTGATCAACTGCGCCCCGAAGCAATGACCGAGCACCGGGAAGTTCCTTGCGGCTGCCTTGCGGATCAGTTGCAGTTCGTCCGCGATCCAGGGACGGTAGTCGTTGACGCCGTAGTCGGCGCCCAGGAAGACCAGTCCGGAGACGTCGTTCAGGCATTGCGGCACCGGCGCCCCCTTGTCCAAGGCGACTACCTCGCAGGGGACGCGCTTGCTCAGAAAGTTCAGCAATTGGCCGGGACCTACCCAGGGATGATGCTGGAATATGCGGATAGGTTTAGCATGGGCGGCAGCTCCGTGGTCTTTGCCGGGGCCTCTGGGCTGCTCGAGACGCAAGTCGGTCACGGCCCTGCTCCTTCCCGTTGCCTTGTCGGCGCGGCACGCAGAACGCGCAGACCTGCCGGGCCGCCGCCGAATTCCGCCACCGCCGCCTGCAATTCGTCGTAAAAGTATCCCGCCGCCGCACTGTCGGCGAGCAGGTGGTAGGCCGGCTGCCCGCCGCCCGTGGCCTCTCGAATGACCACCGTGCCCAGGTGTGCGACGGAAGTCTGCGCGACACCTCCCTCGGGGAAGTGTTGCGGGCGCAGGTCCATGGAGCACAGGCCGGCCAACACCTCCGGCGTCCGGGCGCCGGTGAGCAGATACCAGGCGTGACTGTCCTGCCAGTGCAGGGGCAGCCCCCAGGGGGGAGGGGACGGGTCGCCGCCGCTCCAGCGCGCCTGCAGCTTTGCTGGGAGCGGATCGCCGCCTGCGGTCCGCGGATTGCCCAGGACCAGGGCGCTGTCCTTGTCCAGAGTGGCAATGATGGCGCCGTCGTCTTGCGCCGCCGATCGGTTCGGCGCGTCCGGGACGCGCAGTCCGGCCGCGCGCAACCAGTCCAGACAGCCCTTGCCCTTGAAGCCGATCCGGGGCATGGGGCACAGGTCAACCAGACCCGCGCACCCGGCCCGGAGGCGTTCTCCTTCAAGGTCGCCGTAGTTGTCGGCCGCCATGGCATCGCCTACTTTAACGAAGCCCCCGGCGCCCGCCGCCAGCAATTTGCGATAGACGAAGCTGCGGCGCGGGCAGTCCGCGGGATGGGTTGGGGAATGATCTTTCGCAGCCGCCATCGCGCTACAATTGCTGGCGCCTGCCTTCCGGGTCGTAGAACGGCATTTTCGCCGTCTCGGCGCGGAGCGTTTTGTCGGCACCTGTCTTGATAAGGAAGCGGGCGCCGGGCGCCTGCTGTTCCGGCGCGACGAAGGCCATGCCCACCGGTCTGCCCAGCGTCGGCGAAAAGGCAATGGAAGTGACGTAGCCGGTAATTTCGCCGTCTGCGCGCACAGTCAGGTGGCACTCTTCGGGCAAAGGAGACTCCGGCGGCAGCACGAAGCCGACCAGGACCCGGCTCAGGGGCATTGCGGCGCGTATGGCAATGGGCCGCTTGCCGATGAAGAAAGGCTTGTTTTTGGAGACCGCCCATGCCATGCCTGCTTCGTGCGGGGAGCACAGCCCGTCGGTATCCTGGTGCAGGATCAGAAAGCCCTTCTCCAACCGCAACAGCCGTTGCGCCTCCACTCCGAAGGGACGGATGCCGAATTCCTTGCCCGCTTCCATCAACGCATCCCACAGCGCTTCGCCTTGCGAGGCAGGCGCGTGGATCTCGTAGCCCAATTCACCGACGAAACCGGCACGCATCAGCCTTGCCGGGATGCCCGCGATACCGGCTTCGTGCAATTCCATAAAGGGGAAGGCGGCAGCGGAGAGGTCCAGGTCCCGGACCAATTTCTGCAGAACTTTGCGCGAGTTGGGGCCGGCCAGGTTCACTGCGGCACAAGCGGCGGTGACGTTGGTAATGCTGACGTCCAGGCGCCACTCGGCATTCCACCGCAGCATTGTCCGGAAGACGGCCTCTACGCCGCCGGTGGTCGCGGTTACGTAGAAATGTCCCTTGCCGAGGCGGCATGCGATGCCGTCGTCCATGAGCGTGCCGAACTCGTCGGCCATTACGGTATAGCGGCAGCGCCCGACCCGCTGCTTGGCATGGGAGACCATGTACATGCGGTCCACGAATTCGACGGCGTCCGGCCCCACGATCTCCAGCTTGCCCAGCGTAGAGACGTCCACCAAGCCTACATTATTGCGCACGTTGAGCGCCTCCGCCCGGATTTGCGCATCCCGGCGTTCGGAGTCGCCATAGAACGAGGGCCGCAGCCAGGCGCCAACGATCTGCATCTGCGCCGCTGCCTCCAGGTGCCGTTCGTGCATTGCGCTCAGGCGCACCGGTTCGAAGGAACGACCGGCGAGGTCTTCCAGCCTTTCCGGAAAGCAGGGAGGGCGCTGCGTCGTGGTGAAAGCGCGCCCGGCGGGGGTGGCCGCTGCGCCCTGGGATGCCAGACGCAGCAGGTTCAGCGCGGAGTGGCGCCCCTGGGAAGGCCCCATAACAGCTGTGGTGTAGCGCTTAGTCAGCTCGAGTTGATCGAAGCCTTCTGCCACCGCGTCCGCTATATCGCGGATCTGCACGTCTTCGTCTAAATCTACAAACTCTCTGCCTTTCGGGTGCGGGAAGATGGGCCATACGGAGGCGTTATCCGGGGTGCCGGCCGCCGCCTCGCGCGGCGGCGGAGGGAGAGCGGCTGCGGCGCAGCCCGCTGTCTGCGCCGCCATGGCGCCGGCGCGGCGGCCTTCGGTCAGCGCCGCATCCAGTTTGCAGCAACCATTGACCGAGCCCGCAATCGTCGCGGCACGGCTGCCGTCAGGGAGCGCGTCTGTGACCAGCGTACCGAGTGCCGGGTCGTACGCCAGACGCCCGCCGGCATGACAGATCAGCTGGGCGGCTGGCGCATAGCCCACCGATACGCAAATGAGATCGCAGGAAATGCGCTCCGCCGGTTCGGCGACGGCGCCGGTTCGGCTAATCCGGGCAATGGCAGCGGCGCCTACGCTGCGGCCGCCATCCGCTGGCAAGGCCTCGAATACCGTGGCGCCAGCTACGACCCGCATTTGACGCTCCCGCGCCGCCCGTTCCAGAGCCCTCCCCGGCGGCGCCTGGCGCAGTTCCGCTATTGCCGCGACCTCGACCCCGGCATCTCGCAGGTCCAGGGCGACCCCGTAGCCATCTTCCCCGGCAGTAGCTACCACTGCCCGCAGGCCCGGCTTCACCCCGTATAGCCGCATCAATTTCTGTGCCGCGGTCCCGAGCATGACACCGGGCAGGTCGTTGTTGCGGAACACCAGCGGCTGTTCGATCGCGCCAGTGGCGGCGACTACAGCCTTTGCCCGCAATTTGAGCATTCCTCCCGTAGGGCTTATCGCTGACAGCAGGTTGTCCTGGAACCAGCCAGTGCAGGTCGTGCGGGAATATACGGAGATGCCAGGAGCGGCTTCGACCTGGGCCCTTAGCTCCGCCGCCCGGGTCTCCGCCGACTGTCCCTGTGGGTCCAGGCGCGCGAAGTTGAGACTGCCGCCCAGTTGAGGCTGATCGTCAATCAGGATCACCTCCGCGCCGGCGGCTGCCGCCTGCAGTGCGGCGCTCAGGCCGGCCGGCCCCCCTCCGATCACGGCGACATCGGTGAACAGATGCCGCTTGCGGCACGTCTTGCGGCGGGCATCCAGCTCCAGCCGGCCCAGCCCAGCGACCCGGCGGATGAACTTTTCCCAGAAGACCCAGGCTCCGTGCGGGCGGTGAAAAGTCTTGTAGTAGAAGCCTACCGGCAGGCAACGGCCGAACCATCCCATACAGGCGCCCAGGTCACGGTCGAGGCTGCCCAGGAAATTTTGCCCCCTTACTTCCAGCCCCTCAGAGACCGGATGCAGATCGGCGCGCACGCTCGTCTCGCCGGACAGGCAGACAAGGCAGTTCGCGTCGTGTCCCGCCATTGAAAAGGGGCCGCGCGGGCGATGATACTTGAAAGATCGCGACAGGAGCCTGCGCCCCGAGGCGGCCAGGGCGCTGGCGACGGTGTCCCCCTCGTAGCCGGGGTAGGGTACGCCCTCGAAGCGCAGCGTTACCGGCCGTGAGCGGTTTATAAATCGGCCCCAGGGGGCGGGGAGGCGGCGCTCCGTCACCGTGGTCACTTCAGGTTTCCTTCTGCGCCTGCCGCCTGTTCGCCGTGAATAGCTGTTCGGGCGGGTATGTCGCTATGATCTCGTCTGTTCCGGTGTCACGTTCGGCGATGAACCAGTAGGCGCTGGGCACGTGCATCCACCACTCCCTGACCACGCCTCTGGCGTTGTTCTCCATAAAGAGGTATTCCGCCCATTCCCGGTCGCCGCTGTCCGTCGGATCGGGCATGGTCTTCACTTCGCCCAGGCAGACGAACTCGGCGATGTTTCGCATGCCGTTCATGGGGCAGGGCATGAGCTTCATCGCAGGGAGGCCATCCGCCTCAGTGGCCTACGGCCGCCGAGGCCCTTTCTCCGATCTGACGGAACTGGTAGAAGCGATCCAGTGCAAAGGGCAGGAGCAACTCTGGCGTCTTGCCTGTAGCCAGGGTCTCGGCCATGCGCTTGCCGCAGACAGGGGTGGCCTTGAATCCCCAGGTGCCCCAACCGGCGTCCAGATAATAGTCTCGTACCGGGGTTTCTCCCATGACGGGGCTGAAGTCCGGTGTCATATCGGCGACGCCCGCCCATTGCCGCAGCACCTTCAGCTTGCCTAGAAAGGGGAAGAGGGCCAGGAGGTGCCCCGCCAACTCTTCCTTGAAGGCCAGCGTGGAACGGGTCGAGTAGAGAGGGTAGGGGTCGGCGGAGGCGCCCATGACCAGTTCGCCGCGGGCCGACTGCGATACGTAGAGGCTAAGCGAGCCTGAGACAACGATCGAGTCCAGGAAAGGTTTGACCGGCTCCGTAACGCAGGCCTGTAGCGGGATGCTGCGTATCGGCAACCGGACTCCCGCCATTTTTGCAACCAGAGAACTGGTCCCGGCGACCGCCTGCAATATCCTGCCGGCCTGGACTTTGCCGTGCGCCGTCTCCACGCCGGTGGCGCGTCCGTTTTTCACCTGGACGCCAGTTACCTCTGTATTTACATGAATTTCCACCCCCATCTCCATTGCTCGCTTTGCATATCCCCAGGCTACGGCATCGTGTCTGGCGATGGCGCCGGGAGGGTGATACAGCGCGCCCAGGATTGGAAACCGCGTATCGCGGCCCAAGTAGAGCTGCGGACAAATCCTGGCGATCTCGTCCGGATAAATTAGTTCCGAGCGCACGCCCAGGTGCTTGTTGACCTCAGCCCGCCAGCGCGAGGTGCGCACGCCCGCCAGCGTATGTGCCAGCGTCAGGTGTCCGCGCGGCGAGTAGAGTATGTTGTAGTCCAGCTCTTTGCTGAGCCCGCGGTATAGCCGCAACGATTCGTCGTAGAAGCGAATGGCCTCGGGGGTGAGATAGTTGGAGCGAATGATCGAGGTGTTGCGGCCGGTGTTGCCGCCGCCCAGGTAGCTTTTTTCCAGTACGGCGATGTTGCGTATGCCCCAGTCCTTCGCCAGGTAGTAGGCCGTCGCGAGACCGTGGCCGCCGCCGCCGATAATAACGATGTCGTAGGAAGGCTTAAGCCCCCCCGAGGTGGCCATGGGCTTCCTGTCCAGATGGTCCCCGCCAAGGCCGTATTTGAGTAGTTTCAGAGGCATCCAAGGGTTCCGCCAGCCAAGTTCGGGAGTGGACAAACAATATACCCTGCGCCGCAGGTATGCAATGCCGTTGCGCCGGCGCCCGGTTCCGGGAGGGCCCCTGCCGTGTTCCGGTTCGGACACATACGGGGAATTTTTGCGCAAGAATGCAGCGCTCCTTGCCTGGCGGTATAATCCCCCTTTAAGTTTTCTTTGCTAGAGACGAGGATTGATCCCATGCAACAACTTCCGCAACTTCAGAACAGACGCCGCGTTGCCCCGGTAGCGAAAGCGCTTTGCGCCCTGGTAGCCTGTTGCGCCGGCATTGCCCCAGGACTCGCCGCCGCGGCCGAGACCAACGATTATCCCACCCTGGATCGGGTGGGCTACGTGCTGAACTGCATGCAGGAAAACGGCGGGCAAAGCGTGGAGAATCTCTACGCCTGCGTCTGCCGCATAGACTTCATCGCCGGCCAGATGCCCTTCGAGACCTATGAGGATGCAAGTACCTTCGACCGATACCGGCGCATGCCCGGCGAAAAAGGCGGCATTTTCCGCGACAACGAGCAAGCCGAATCGCTGCTGGCGCAACTGGATAAGACCACGCTTGAGGCCGGAAAGCGCTGTCCTTTGGTTCGGCGCTCGGTGGCGCGACCGCCTGCGGCCCCAGATTCCTCCCAGGGCTCTTCCGAATAAGGACGCCTCTGGCCCCTAGCCGCTGCCCGTCGTCCCTGCCCTGTCTGGGGGGGAAGGGCGGTTCAGCGGCAAGGGGAGCAGCTTACGCGCGCACGCAGGCAACCGCGCGAAGATTCAGCCGGCTTCCCCTCCGGCGATCTGCGTCGGTTCCGGCAACGGATGGTCGGAGGTATGGACTAAATCCTTGGTATCCACCGCGCGCACGCTTAGCACGCCCTCCCGTTCCGGGACGAAGAAAAATCGAAAACTGGGGTCCTGGCTGATCGCGAAGGTCAGTTGGCTGCGCAGGATCGGCGCCTCGTCGTAATTCACTTCCAGGGTTTTGACGAAGTAGGCCGGCGGGCGCATGCCTGTGCGCTGGTCTGCCGCAAGGCCAGTGATGTTGGGGTGACTGATCCGCAACTGCACGAGGTTGGGTTCGCCCAGCTTCCACTCGCCAACCACTCCTAACTTCATCTTCCCCAGGTGCTTCCGGGAGGCCTCCATGGTTTTGCTCGGGGGCGGCGCCGAGCAGCCGCCCGTCGAACGGACGAAGGCCTTCGCCATGTACAGCCGGTCGTCGTTGGTCTCGGCGATGGCGCGCACGTAAGTGAGGTCGTCCAGGCGCAAGCGCATCGCCAGGTCTGCCCGACCGTTGCGGGGAGACAGCTCGAATATCCCAACCAGGGGCACGGGGTTGCGATCTATATAGACGTAGATGCGCTGGATGTGCAGGTCTTCCTCCTGCGGGATTCCGGTATGGATGGAGACCGGCACCACGGCCGGGTCTTCGGCCCGGAACGGCGCCTTGACCCCGATGATCTCCGCACTGGCATCCTCTATGATTTCGCGGTCTCCGAACTGGACCGGGCGCAAAGTTTCCTCCCAGGCTCGGTCGGATGCCTGCTCGGGGTTGTCCGCAATGCTCCTGCTGGCGTTGAGAATCGCTTCCCAGTCCCGTTCCTTCGTCTCCGCCAGCGCGGCCGTGCCGGCGACCGCCGTCGCAACCGCCAGCAGACTCGTCAATCCCAGGGGCAGAAGCCTCGTTTTCGTTCCCGTCTCGTGCATTTCGTTCACCTCGCGTCTTGCTTTGCCATCCGATTCAGGGTGGCGCTGTCTTGCGCGGAGTATAGCATGTATGCCCCCATGCTCACGCTTTTACTCACGCTTTACTTTGAAATCGCGGAAACGGGCAGTGCCTCAGGCCTGCGACGTTCACAGAACATGGCGGGGGAGCGAAACGGGACAGCCCTGCCGCGGCGGAATTGGTTTTTAATATATTTTAAAGTAGATATTCTCTGTAACTATATATATAAATTGATGATTATTTTTATATTTTCTAGCAGGTCTAAAATTTTTGTCCGCCCACTCCGGTCGTTCTCCAGCGCCGGAGCGCGGCGGAAGCGACAAGGCTTGACAACGGCAGGTTTTAAGGGGAATCTATGCGCCCATGCGGGGGGAATCCGCAATCCACTAAGTGACGACATTAGAGTTCATTGTTGCTCGGGCACTTCGAATCGGCGCCGGTATTCCTGCGCCGGTCGCGCCTCTTACCGTTGTCTTTCCCTTTTCCACCGGTTCATGATCGCTTGCGCGCTGCGGTTTGCGCCGTCTCCGGGTTCTGGATGAGACTCCAGACAAGACGGCTCGGGCGCCATGTCGCGATACCCTTCTGTACGCCCTGTTTGGACTTCGGGGGCACAAGAAGGTTTTCAATACTGAAGTCCGTTTTTCTTTTTTAGGAGAAAGCTAATGACGAAGCTCATCATGAGAGCCGCGTTGCTGGCGGGTGCTTCTTTCCTGGCTCCGCAGGCCGTCCTGGCCAACGAGGAGGTGCAGAAGCTGATCGATAACCCCAATTATTGGGCGTTCCCCGGCGGCAACTACTGGAACTGGCGGTACTCCGATCTCAAGCAGATCAATACCAAAAACGCCAGCAAGCTCCAGGCGGCGTGGACGTTTTCCACGGGCGTGTTGCGTGGCCACGAGGGAGGTCCGCTGGTTCTGCCGACTTCGGCAACCGGTCTGGACCACGATACCCTCTACATCCATGCGGCGTTCCCCAACAACGTCTTCGCCATCAACCTGGATAATCTGGAGATTATTTGGGAGTACGCGCCCGTGCAGGACTGGGACGAAGTCGTTCCGGTGATGTGTTGCGATACCGTAAACCGCGGTCTTGGCTACGGCGACGGCAAGATCTTGTTGCAGCAGGCAGACACGACCCTCGTGGCGCTGAATGCCAAGACGGGCGACAAGATATGGTCGGTGAAGAATGGCGACCCCAAGAAGGGGGAGACCAACACCAACGCCCCGCACGTAATCAAGGACAAGGTGATCACCGGAATGTCCGGCGCGGAGTTCGGCGTCCGTTGCTGGCTTGCGGCCTACAACCTCAGTGACGGCAAGCTGGCGTGGAAGGCCTACAGCATGGGCCCGGATAAGGACCTCCTGTTCGACTCCAAGACCACGTCCCTGGGCAAGAAGGTTGGCAAGAACTCCAGCCTGAAGTCCTGGGAAGGCGACCAGTGGATGCAGGGCGGCGGTTCTACCTGGGGCTGGTGGCCGTATGACAAGAAGGAAAATCTTGTCTATTACGGCTCCGGCAATCCCGGCACCTGGAACCCCACTGTGCGCCCGGGCGACAACAAGTGGAGCATGACCATCTTCGCCCGCGACGTGGACACCGGCATTGCCCGCTGGGTCTATCAGATGACGCCCCACGACGAGTGGGACTACGATGGCGTCAACGAGATGATCCTGGTGGACATGAAGGTGAAGGGCAAAGAGCGCAAGGCCCTGGTGCATTTCGACCGTAACGGTTTCGGCTATACGATGGACCGGGTCACGGGCGAGTTGCTGGTGGCAGAGAAGTACGACCCCGCCGTCAATTGGGCTACCCATATTGACATGAAGACGGGTCGCCCGCAGGTCGTGGACCGCTACAGCACGGACCACAACGGCGAGGACGTCAACACCACCAACATCTGCCCCGCGGCGCTGGGCACCAAGGATCAGCAGCCTGCGGCCTATTCGCCGCGGACGGGCCTGTTCTACGTGCCTACCAACCATGTCTGCATGGACTACGAGCCGGTCAGCTATGCCGCTGGCGGCAACGAGTACGTGGCCGGGCAGCCGTGGGTGAACGCGATCCTGAACATGTACCCCGCCGGGGTCGTGATGAAGGACGGCACCAACAACCTGGGCAACTTCATTGCCTGGGATGCCGACAAGGGCAAGATCGTCTGGTCAATCCCTGAGCAGTTCTCGGTGTGGAGCGGCGCTCTGGCGACCGCCGGCGACGTCGTTTTCTACGGCACGCTGGACGGCTACCTGAAGTGCGTGGACGCCAAGACCGGCAAGTTGCTGTGGAAGTTCAAGAACCCGTCCGGGGTCATCGGCAACGTGAACGGCTGGATGCATGACGGCAAGCAGTATGTCGGCGTGCTGTCCGGGCTGGGCGGCTGGGCCGGTATCGGCTTTGCGGCCGGCCTGGAGAAGGACACGGACGGCCTGGGCGCGGTTGGCGCCTACAAGGGCCTGAAGAACTACACCCGGCTGGGTGGCGTTCTGAGCGTCTTCAGCCTGCCGTAAAAACGGCGGCAAGCCCCGGGCTCGTTCCGGGGCGACAATTCCCGCCCTGGCCCCTGATCTGGGGGCCAGGGCTTTTTTTTTGCCCGTAAGAAGCGGAGCCGTGGTCCGGTTGGCGGGTCCGGCGCGCGTCCTGCCGCGCATTCAGGCCACGGGCCGTTTGTACGCCTCGCCCTCCCGTTCGCGCACCAGCCTGGGCACCAGATATCCGGGCAGGCGGGCGCGCAGGCGGCGCAGCAATGCCTTTGCCCGGCGCTCGCCCACCCGGTAGTGGGCGGCGCCAGCCACCGGGTCCAGCAAGTGCAGGTAATAGGGCAGGATCCCCGCGCCGAACAGCGCCTCGCTCAATTCCGCCTGCGCCGCCGCGCTGTCGTTCACGCCGCGCAACAGTACGGCCTGGTTCAGCAGCACGGCGCCCGCCCGCCGCAACCGCGCCGCGGCTTGGGTCGCCTCCCGGCCCAGTTCCCGGGCGTGGTTGGCGTGGGTCACCACCACCAACTGCCGGGGCCAATTGCCAAGAGCGGCGAGCAACCCGGCATCAATCCGTTCCGGCTGCACGACCGGGACGCGGCTGTGTATGCGCAATCGGCGCATATGCGGGATGTCGGCCAGGGCGCCTGCGAGAAAGGCCAACCGCCGGTCCGACAGGGTCAGCGGGTCGCCGCCGCTGAGAATCGTCTCCTTGATCGAGCGGTCGCGGCGCAACGCGGCCAATGCCTGTCGCCAGCCGTCGCGCCAACCGTCCGTCTCGCGGTAAGGGAAGTGCCGGCGAAAGCAGTATCGGCAATGGATGGGGCATGCGGCCGTGGCGACCAACAACGCCCGCCCGCGGTATTTATGCAACAGGCCCGGCGCGACCATGGCCTTGCGCTCGCCCACCGGGTCCGCTCCGAAACCTGCCGTCGGCAGGTCCTCCTCGGCCCGCGGCAGCACCTGCAACAACAATGGATCCCGCGGATCCCTTTTGGCGATGCGCCGCAAATAAGCGTCCGGCACCCGCACCGGGAAGTCGCGCGCGCCTGCCGCCGCCAGCGGTACGGAATCCCCGGCCAGCCCGACCGCTGCCAACAATTGCTCCGCGCTGCCGATTATGGCCGGGGCGCCGCCCGCGGATGTATTATTACCCATCGTTTCTCGAACCGGAGTGCGCGGCCATTACCACATACGCCAGCAGCGAATGCAAACCCGGACTGAAGGTCCTGTGCGATGGCGACCCCTGCGTCGTCGTGAGCAGCGAATTCGTCAAACCGGGCAAGGGGCAGGCATTTGTGCGCATGCGGTTGCGCAACCTGAAAAGCGGCCGCCTGCTGGATCGCACGTTCCGCTCCAACGAAAGCGTAACGGCGGCCGATGTCACCGAGCTGGAACTGCAATTTCTATATAAAGACGGGCAGCTGTGGCACTTTATGGATCCCAAAAGTTATGAACAGCATGCCGCTGCCGTAGAGGAGACGGTCGCGCGCTGGCTGAAAGAAGGCACGATCTGCTCCGTAATCCTCTGGAATGGACAGGCGATATCCGTGGCGCCGCCGAATATCGTGCAACTGCGGATCGCGGAGACCGGCCCCGGAGTACGGGGCGACACCGAGAGCGGCGGCAACAAGGAGGCCGTGCTGGAAACCGGCGTGCGGCTTCGCGTTCCCCTGTTCCTGGAGGAAGGCGAGGTCATTCGCGTGGACACGCGCACTGGCGAATACATTGGCCGGGAGTAGTGGGGCCGGGAATAGTGGGGCCGGCAATAACGGGGCCGGGGGCAACAGCGCCGCCCGCGGCGCCGCCTCCGCCGGCGAGGACTGGCGCCCCTGCGCCGCCGCGCCCCTGTTGCGCCGCCGGGCCGCCTTGCTTGCCCGGCTGCGGGCCTTCATGGCCGCCCGGGAGATCCTTGAGGTCGAAACCCCGCTGCTCTGCGCCTTCCCGGCCGCGGAGTCGCAGATCCGCTCCTTCCGCGTCGTTGCGGCAGGCGGGGAGGGCGGCTACCTGCGGGCCTCGCCGGAATCCGACATGAAGCGCCTGCTGGCCGCCGGTCTGGGGCCGATCTACCAACTCGGCCGCGTCTTCCGCCGCGGCGAGCGCTCGCCGCTGCATGAGCCGGAGTTCACCGTATTGGAGTGGTATCGCCCGGGCTTCGACCAGTACCGGCTGATGGACGAGGTGGCGGAGTTATTGCGGGAGCTGGGCCTGCCCGCGCCCGCAAGGCTGAGCTACCGCGATGCCTTCCGCAGGTACGCAGGGCTTGACCCCTGGACGGCTTCGGCCGCCGAGTTGGCGGCGGCCGCATCCGCGCAGGGCTTGCGGCGCGCCGCCCGCCGCGCCCGCCGCGAGAACCTGGACCTGCTCCTGGCCGTCCGCGTGGGCCCCCGCCTGGGACGGGAGCGGCCGCAGTTCCTGTGCGACTTCCCCGCCGACCAGGCCCTGCAAGCGCATGTCGCCGCCGGCGATCCTCCTGTGGCCGAACGCTTCGAGTTATTTGTGCGCGGGGTGGAGATCGCCGACGGCTGCCGTGAATTGACCGACGCTGCCGAACTGGAGCGCCGCCTGCGGGGGGGCTCCCGGCGCGCCCCGGACACCGGCCTGCTGGCCGCTGTCCGCCACGGTCTGCCGGAGGGCGCCGGCGTCGCCCTGGGCGTGGATCGCCTATTGCTGACGCTGAGCGGCGCCGAGCGGCTGGCCGAGGTGATTGCCTTTCCCCGGGCCTTCCCCCGGGAGCGGCAGCGCCCCCCGACATCGGCGTAGGGGCGCCAGGATGAGATGCCTCGGTTTCATTGGATGCGGTATAACCGTTAGATGACCTGGTAGGATCGGAGCGATGACGCAGGCGAACATCGAGTTGCTGAAGGCCCTGAAGTCGGCGGGCGCGGACGAGGCACTGGCCGAGGCGGCGGTGCGGTCGCCAATGGCCGTCGGCGAGGTGGCGACGAAGGCCGACCTGGCCCGGCTGGAGACGCGGGTGCTAGCGTACCTGATGCCAGTGTACGTGCTGCTCGCGTACTTGGCGATCCGCCTGGCCTAGCGCCCCCCGCCTGCCTGGTCCACCTTAAAGCAGACCGCCAGCAATCCGCAACGCCGCACACCCAACCCGTCATTCCCGCTTTTATTTTGTCATTCCGGCGAAAGCCGGAATCCCGCGCAAGTAGAGCGCGGAACGCGCACATTTGCAGCGCCTGGCGGCCGCCCCTCCCTTAAAAGGAGCGCGA
>JAPPQA010000049.1 GCA_028817255.1 Gammaproteobacteria bacterium
GGTGGGGGCATGGGAATGGCGGATTGGGCTTTATTGGCTGGATGCCCATAGGGTTTTTACACAGTCTGGAAAGCAGGAATCCTGTGAATAATGCGCGCGTCTCGCGCTCCTTGTAACGTTGCGTCCGACTGGTCTTATATATGGCGGCCCCATCCAGCGCTTGGAATCGGGCGGAGGGAACTGCTACCATGCGGCCCGCGCGGGGCGACAGGAGGCGGGAAACGCAAGGTTGCCGTTGCCGCACGGGAAGAAGCGCCGGGCCCCGTTCGATGCAAGCCCTGGCTGGAGCCGTTCCATGCAGACAAATTCGCCCGCAAACGACGCCCTCTACGAATCGAAGCTGTCCGGTCTCCGTCTGCACCGCCGCGGCAAGGTAAGGGACCTCTACCTGCTGGACCAAGAGCACCTGCTGATCCTGGCCACCGACCGCATCTCCGCCTTCGATGTCGTCCTGCCCGACCCGGTGCCCGGCAAGGGCGCGATCCTGACCCGCCTCTCGAAATTCTGGTTCCGGCGCACCGCCTCGGTGATCGGCAACCACCTGGCGGAGTTCCCCTTGCAGACGCTGCTCGCCGAAGACGGGGAACGCCGCCTCGTCGAGGAGCGGGGCACGGTCGCGCGCCGGTTGCGCCCCCTGCCGATCGAGGCCATCGTCCGCGGCTACCTGGCGGGGTCCGGCTGGCAGGAATACCAGCGCGACGGCACCGTATGCGGCATTCCGCTGCCCCCCGGCCTGCGCCATGCCGAACGGTTGCCGCGGCCCATCTATACGCCTTCCACCAAGGCGCCCGTCGGCGGCAAGGACGAAAACATTTCTTTCCAGCAGAGCGCCGAGCGCATTGGTCTGGAGCTGGCCGATGGCTCGCCCCAAACCGGTTCGCGGGAGGAGGCCGCGCGCGCCGGCCAGGCCCTGGCGGAAAAGGTGCGCGAGACCAGCCTCCGCCTGTATTCCGAGGCCGCCGAGTACGCCCTGGAGCGGGGGATCGTCATTGCCGATACCAAGTTCGAGTTCGGCATAGACGCCGCCGGCGAACTATTGCTCATAGACGAGGCGCTGACCCCCGATTCGTCCCGCTTCTGGCCCGTGGAGCACTACGTCCCGGGGGAGAACCCCGCCAGTTTCGACAAGCAATTCGTCCGCGACCATTTGGACTCCGTAGGCTGGGACCGGCGCCCCCCCGCGCCCTCGCTGCCGCCGGAAATCATCCGCGCCACCGCGGCCCGCTACGACGAGGCCTGGGAACGGCTGGCCGGGTCGTCGCCCGGGGCGGGCGCCAACGCGGGGCAATGAACCGCCCGGCAACGCGCCGGGGCCCGTCTCAGGCGGCCCGTTCGACCTCGGCGGAATAGCGCCCCAGACAGGCCAGGCTGTTGCAGCGTTCCCGGTGCAACAGCGCCTGTTGCGCCGCGCGCGCGTTTTCCTGTCGCCCCCCCCACCGTTGCAGGCAGGGCGCCTGCAGGGCGCGGCCGTAAGAGAAACTCAGGGGCCAGGGCAACCGCGGCTCCCCGGCATTTCCCGCCGCGTTCATCGCGTTCAGGTGCTCGGTGGCCTGGACCGCTTCCTGGCCCCCGGACAGGAACACCACCCCCGCCACGGAGTCTGGCACGCAGTGTTTCAGGCATTGCAGGGTCTGCGCCGCCACCTCTGCCGTCGTCGCCTGGCGCGGGCACTCCTTGCCGGCAACGATCATGTTGGTTTTCAGCAGCAGCCCCTCCAGGTCCACGCGCTGCACGCACAGTTCCGCGAAGGCTGCGTTCAGGATGCGCTCCGTTTCCCGCCGGCAACGGGCGATATCGTGAGCTCCGTCCATCAGCACCTCCGGCTCCACGATGGGCGCCAGACCGCACTCCTGGCACAAGGCCGCGTAGCGGGCCAGGGCGTGGGCGTTCGACTGGACGCAGCCCTCGCTGGGCAACCCCGGCCCCAGCGCGATCACGGCGCGCCATTTGGCGAAGCGCGCCCCCAGGGACCGGTACTCCTCAAGACGCTGCCGCAGCCCGTCCAGACCCTCGGTCACCTTCTCGTCGGGGTGGCCGGCCAGGGGGTGGGCGCCTTTGTCCACCTTGATGCCGGGCAGGATTCCCTGTTCCTCCAGCGCCCGCGGGAAGGGCGTCCCGTCGGCGGTCCGCTGGCGCATGGTTTCGTCGAACAGGATCATGCCGCTGATGTATTCCGCGGCGCCCGGGGTCATGATCAGCAATTCCCGGTAGGCGCGCCGTGTCTCTTCCGTGGACTCCAGGGCAATGCTCTCGAAGCGTCGCCGGATCGTGGGAAAACTCTCGTCTATGGCCAGGATTCCCTTGCCCTCGCGGGTCAGGAGGCCCGCCGTCCGCCGCAATTCCGTCGCTGCGCTGGTCTCGCTCATGGGCACGGATTATATATTATGTGGCGGCCCCTCCACGAATGTATTGCGATCCATAGCGCCGCATATATATAATTTAGCTGCATGACAGACGCTGCAGATACCGCCCGCAAAGGGGAGAACGGGCGGCGAGCGTGTAGAACGCCGGCGCCGAAGGCGCTTGTCTATGCGCCCGCGCGGACGCGAACGCGCTCATCATAGGGAACCGCGCCAAACTCCTTGCGACCCAGCGACGAGTGAACCGCTCACAACCGTTGCCATATTACGCGCGGCCCTGGAGAATCTGGCGGCCGCTATTTGCGGGACTCAGCCACCGCGACAAGGCCCTGCGCCTGTCCGTCGTTCTCTACACCCTGCTGCTGCTGTCTCCTTACCTGCTGACCAACCACATCGCGCATTCCCGCGCCGGCGGCGAATCTCTGCGCGCCGCGCAACTCGACCACCACCCGGACGTCTTCCGCGTCTCCCGGCAGGACGAGCGCACGGTCTGGGACCCGAAAACGCTGTTTGTGGACAAGGACGGGAGATTCCTCGATTACCAGATCCCTTTTATAGACTGGACTATCCTGATTTATATCACTATTTTCGCCTATTACTTCCTGGGCCCCCTGTCCGCGCCCGCCGGCTGCCGGGGGCGCTGGGAGATGCTGTTGCTGATCCAGTCCGTGGTGCTGATTTCCCTGGCGGCCAACCTGTTTTTCCTGTTCCTGCCGGCACAGACGGACCTGCGCTGGCAGGTGGAGGAGCACAGCTGGTTGACTCCGCTCTACCAGGCGTTTCACTGGCTGGACCGGCCCTTTAATTCCTGGCCCAGCCTGCACGTGGCGCAGACGATGCTGGTCGTCTTCTGTGTGCGGCACTGGTGGTTGGCGCAGAACAAGAAATGGCGGAGCCACCTGCTGTGGCCGTCATGGCTATTGCTGGCGCTGAGCGTCCTGACGACGAAACAGCACTTCATGTGGGACCTGCTGACCGGTTTGCTGCTCGGGCTTTGCGGCTGGCTCTTTCTGTTGCGCCCGGGGCTGCATTGCGTGCGCCGGGCGCCGGAGCACCTGCACCCGGATATCCTGAGGCGGGCGGCATAGCCGCCGGGACGCAGGCATAGGCCCGCCGACATGCGGCGTTGCCCGCAGCGGGAGAGCGGTCATGCGCGTCCGGCGTCCGGGCCATTGCGGCCGGTCCCGAGGATCCTCGAACGGCTGCCGCCCGTGGCGGAAGTGTTGCACTTGCGGATCGAATTCAGGATAATGCGCGCCGCCTGCCGGAGTGGTATCCGGTTCGGCCATCGTTTTTCTTTGATAGTGGCCCGTGATTCGGGGAATGCGGACTGGTGCCAAAGGCAATAGAAACAAGGAAACTCCACAAGCACTTCGGCAGGATCCATGCCGTGCGCGGTATTTCGTTCTCCGTGGACCGGGGGGAAGTGCTGGGCTTTCTGGGGCCGAACGGCGCCGGGAAGTCCACTACCATGAAGATGATCACCGGCTTTCTGGAGCCCAGCAGCGGTTCCGTCGAGGTCTGCGGCTACGATGTGGGCAAGGAGCCGATTCGCAGCAAGCGCGCCATCGGCTATCTCCCGGAGGGGGCGCCCTGCTACGGGGAGATGAGCGTCATAGATTTTCTCGGCTTCATCGCCGATGTCCGGGGGCTGAGCAAAGATTACCGCCGGGAGCGCCTGGACAGGGTGGTGGCGGAGATCCAACTGGAATCCGTGCTGCACCAGACCATAGAGACCCTGTCCAAGGGCTTCAAGCGGCGGGTCGGTTTGGCGCAGGCGATCCTGCACGACCCGGAGATCCTGATCATGGACGAGCCCACCGACGGGCTGGACCCGAACCAGAAGCACGAGGTGCGCACCCTGATCAAGGGCATGGCGGAGCAGAAGGCGATCATTATTTCCACCCACATCCTTGAGGAGGTGGACGCGGTTTGCAGCCGCGCGATCATCATCGCCGCCGGTCGGCTGCTGTTCGACAATACGCCCGCCAAGCTGCGCGCCCGCTCGCCGGACGGAGATATAGACGGCGCCTTCCGCGCGATCACGATGCGGCACTACAAGGAACGCGGGGAGGCGACCCAGTTCTGATGCCGCTTTCCGCCCGCAACATCCTGACCATCCTGCGGCGCGAGCTGTACGGGTATTTCTCCACCCCGATCGCCTACGTGTTCATCGTCATCTTTCTTTTTCTGATGGGCATCTTCACCTTTTACGTAGGCAGCCTGTACGAACGCAACCAGGCCGACCTGGCGCCGTTCTTCAATTTCCATCCCTGGCTGTACCTGCCTCTGATCCCGGCGCTCTCCATGCGCCTGTGGTCCGAAGAGCGCCGCAGCGGCTCCATCGAATTGCTGATCACCCTGCCCATCTCCACCGCCGACGCGGTGATCGGCAAATATCTTGCCGCGTGGATCTTCACGGGCTTTGCCCTGGCTTTGTCCTTCCCCATGTGGATCACCGTGAACTACCTTGGGGAGCCGGACAATACCGTGATCCTCTCCGGCTACATCGGCAGCCTGCTGCTGGCAGGGGGGTTCCTCGCCATCGGCGCCTGCGTCTCGGCCCTGACCAAGAGTCAGGTGGTCGCCTTCGTGATCAGCGTGGTCATCTGCTTTTTGTTCATCATGAGCGGGTTCCCCCTGGTGCTGGACTTTTTCCGGGGCTGGGCGCCGCAGGCGGTGGTGGACGCGATCGCCTCCTTCAGCTTCTTTTCGCACTTCGAGTCCATTAAGAAAGGGGTGATTGACCTGCGCGATCTGATCTATTTCGCTACCCTGATCGCCGTCTGGCTGTATGCGAATGTCGTCGCGGTGGAGCTGAAAAAGGGGACCTGATCGGTGCGGCTGCGAGTGAACAAACAATTCCTGTTGTCCGGCACCGGCCTGCTGCTCGCGGCGGGCCTGTTCCTGGCCGTCAACATTATCTCCAATCTTTGGTTCCCTTATTTCCGCCTGGACATGACCGAGAGCAAGCTGTTCACTTTGTCCGACGGCACCCGCAACATCCTGCGCAAATTGGAGGAGCCCATCACGCTGAACCTGTATGTCTCGCGCAAGCCGCTCGCGGAGTACCCGCTGCTGTCCAACTACGCCGTGCGCGTCCGCGACATGCTCAGGGAATACCGGGAACATGCCGACGGGATGCTGACGGTCAACGTCATTGACCCGGAGCCGTTCTCCGAGGCGGAAGACCAGGCGGTCGCGGAGGGGGTGCGCAACGTGCCGGTGGGCGGCGGCAAAAACCAAGCCTACCTGGGGCTGGTCGGCGTGAACTCCACGGACGACCGCAGGGCGATCCCTTTCCTGGCGCCCGGCAAGGAGGCGTCCCTGGAGTACGAGGTTACCAAGCTCATATACAATCTGGCCCATCCCGAGAAGCGGGTGGTCGGCATCCTGAGCGGGCTGCCCATCTTCGGCGAGGGGCCGCGGCCGGAGCCCTGGTCCATCGTCAATACGATCCGGGAATTCTTCGAGCTGCGCGACCTGAGCGAGGCGCCCGCCGACATTGCCGAGGACATAGACGTGCTCATGCTGATCCATCCCAGGGATCTGGAGGAGGACGTGCTGTATGCGATTGACCAGTACGCATTGCGCGGCGGCAAGCTGATGGTGTTCGTCGATCCCCTGTCCGACTTTGACCTCAACGCCCCGAGGGAAGACACCAGCGTCGCGCCGGAGGTGGCTTCTTCGTTGCCGCTGCTGTTCGACGCCTGGGGGATCGAGATGCTGGAAAACAAGGTGGCCGGCGACCGCAGTTTCGCCATGCGGGTGCAGCACCGGGACGCGCGCGGGCTGCGGGAAGTCTATTACCTGCCGTGGCTGCGCCTGGAGAAGAAGGGGGGGACGCTGGACTCCGAGGACTTCTCCACCAGGGATATCAAGCTGCTGCACCTCGGCGCGGCGGGCATCCTGCAGCGCAAGGAGAAGGCGGCGGATCAGCCGGTCGCGTCCATGGCGCCCATCGTCCAGACTTCACAGCAGTCCACGATCCTGGAGCGGGACCTGGTGATGTTTCAACGCGACCCCGGCGTCATCCTGGACGCCTTCAAATCGGAGGACCGGCAGCTGGCGCTGGCCGCCCGGCTGGACGGCAACGTGTTGTCCGCCTTCCCGGAGCGCGGCGACCCCGATACCGGGGACGAAGACGAGGACGCGGGCGAGGACGAGGAAGACGCCTACGACGATCCCTCCGGGCATGTGGCGGAAGGCGAGTTGAACGCCATCGTGGTGGCCGATACCGACCTCCTGCAGAACCGCTTTTGGATCCGCATCCGCCGGATCTTCGACATCCAGATCCCGCAGACCATTGCCAACAACGGCGATTTCGTGGTCAATTCCCTGGAGAACCTTTCCGGCAGCACCGACTTGATCAGCCTGCGCAGCCGGGGCGAGTACGCCCGGCCCTTCACTCGCGTGGACGACATCCGCCGCGAGGCGGAGGAGCGTTTCCGCGACAAAGAGAAGCGCCTCAAGGAAAAACTGGAAAAGACCGAAGAACGCCTGCGCGAATTGCAGAAGGAGCAGAACGGGGGCGGCAAGATTCTCACCCCCGAACAGTCGCGCGAGATCGCCAAGTTCAAGAAGGAGCGTTTGAAGACGCGCAAGGAGCTGCGTGCCGTACAGCACGATCTGCACAAGAATATCGAATCTTTGGGCACCAAGCTGCGCTTTATCAACATCATCCTGGTGCCCCTGGTGGTGGCCTTGCTGGCGGTGCTGCTGAACTTTCTGCGTTTTCGCAGGGCCGCCAGGACCGCCAGGGCCGCTGCCGCCGAGGACTGAAGCGGAGGCCGGATCGTCATGCGTACAGTTCTTTCCCTGCTGGTCCTTACGGTTATCGCGGCGGTCATCGCCGTGGTGGTCGTGCGCGAGCACGACACGGTGTATGTGGCCGAGAAGCAACTGCTGCTGCCGGACCTTAAGGACCGCGTCAACGATGCGGCGCGGGTCGCGATCAAAGGCTACGACGGCGAGGTAGTGCTGGAGCGGGTCAAAGACAAATGGGGCATTTCCGGACGCGGCCAGTATCCCGCCAATTTCGTGGCGATTAAGACCCTCCTGGTCGGGCTCGCGCAGGCGGAGCTGATCGAATACAAGACCGACAACCCCGACCTGTATTTCAAACTCGGGCTGGCCGGCATCGCCGTGGAGGGATCGTCGTCGCGGGAGATCGAGGTGCAGGACGAGGCCGGAGACCCGCTGGCCTTTCTGATCGTCGGCGACCAGCAGCGGCTCGGCGGCGGGCGGGCGCTTCCCGCCTACTACGCGCGTCTTCCAGAAGAGCCCCGCAGCCTGCTGGTCCAGGGAGAATTGCGCGCCTCCGTCGAGGTGCGGGACTGGCTGGAGGAGATGATCCTGAACATCGCCTCGGATCGCATCCGGGAGATCAAGATCTGGAACACCTATGAAAATGTGCATATCTTCAGGGACAGCGAGGAAGAAACCGACTTTCAACTGGCCGAAATCCCGGAAGGGATGAAGCTGAAAGCGCAACTGACCTTGAACCGCATGGGCACGATCCTGGAAGAATTTCGCATAGACGACGTGGTTGCCGGGGATGAATTCGAATTCTCCGAAGAAGGAACGGCGAAGACGGAGATTCGCACCTTCGACGGCCTGCTGATCCGCGGCCGGGCAGAGCAACGCGAGGAGAAGGCGCACGTCGCTTTCGAGTTCTCCGCTACGGAGCCGTTCTCTGCCGGCGGAGACGGGGGAGACGAGGAGGCCGGGGAGGCCGAGGGCGAAGGAGCAGCGGCGGCGAAGGCGTCGGAGGAGGCAAAAGACGAAGCGAGCGAGGCAGCCGCGAAAGCCGCCGACCCTTCCGCGCCCGCCGAGGTTTCCAGCGAAGTGTTGCGCGAGATCGAGGACTTGAACCGCAGGCTGGGCCCGTGGGTATTCGTGGCGCCCTATTTCAAATACGATATGCTGGCGCGCCGGATCGGCCCGTTGGTAGAAGATGCCGATGCGGGTACAGATACGGATGCGGATGCGGACACCGATGCGGACACCGGGGCCGGCGACGAGGCGCCGCCCGTTGCGCCTCCTTCTTGAGCCGCGCCTGACTCGCGTAACTGGCGTAACTGGCGCGCGTAACTGGGGCCGGCGCCGGCGGCCCCGCGCCCCTCGTCTGGCCCTTCGCCTGCCAGGCCAGGCGTGAGCCCCGCCGGGTAAAGCGCCCCCAGTAGAGTGCCCCCAGCAGAGCGCCCCAGGTAGAGCGTCTATTATGCCTGCAACCGGAACGCCCCTCGGTTTCCAGGAACTGATCTTCCGCCTCCAGGACTTCTGGGCCCGGCAGGGGTGCATTATCGAGCAGCCCTGCGACCTGGAGATGGGCGCGGGCACCTTCCACCCCGCCACCTTTCTGCGCGCCCTCGGCCCGGAGCCGTGGCATGCCGCCTACGTGCAGCCGGTCCGGCGCCCGGCCGACGGACGCTACGGCGACAACCCCAACCGCTTGCAGCACTATTACCAGTTTCAGGTGCTGCTCAAGCCTTCTCCCGAGCGCTTCCAGGAAATCTACCTGGACTCCCTGCGCGCCCTGGGCATTGACCCGTTGCGGCACGATATCCGCTTCGTCGAAGACAACTGGGAGTCGCCCACGCTGGGCGCCTGGGGTCTGGGCTGGGAAGTCTGGCTGGACGCCATGGAGATCACCCAAGTCACGTATTTTCAGCAGGTCGGGGGCTTGAAATGTCTCCCGGTATCCGGCGAGATTACCTACGGTCTGGAACGGATCGCCATGCACCTGCAAGACAAGGACAGCGTTTACGACCTGGTCTGGGCGGCCCGCGCCGGCGCTGGCGCCGTTCGTTACGGAGAGTTGCACCGCCAGGCGGAGGCCGAAATGTCGGCCTGCAACTTCGAGCATGCGCGCAGCGAGCGGCTGCGCCGCTGGTTCCAGGACTGTCGCGACGAATGCGAGCGCCTCGCGGCGGCCGGGCTGGCGTTGCCGGCCTACCATGCGGTGGTGCGCGCCTCGCACCTGTTCAACCTCCTGGATGCCTGCCGCGCCCTGTCCGTGACCGAGCGGCAGCGCTTTATTCTGGAGATCAGGCAATTGGCGCATACCGTCGCCAAGACGCACCTGCGTTCGCGGGAGGCCCTGGGCTTCCCCCTGCTCGGCAAAGAAGGCGGCGCGGCTGCCTGAAAGGCCGCCGCCGACCCGCCGCCCGTTCCGTCCCCCCCCCATGTCTGGCTTCAAGACCCCCGGCCCCAAGACCGCGGACCTGCTGCTGGAGATCGGCACGGAGGAATTGCCTCCCGCCTCCCTGCGGCAACTGGCCGGCGGGCTCGCCGCGGAGACGGAGGCCGGGCTGCGGCAATGGGACCTGTCCTACGGCGACTGCCGCTGGTACGCCACCCCGCGCCGCCTGGCCGTCCTGGTCGCCGGCGTGGCCTGCGAACGCCCCGGCACGGAGACGCTGCGCCGCGGCCCCTCCCTCGCCGCCGCCTACGACAAAAAGCGGCGCTTTACCGCCGCCGCCAGCGGCTTCGCCAGGGCCTGCGGCGTCGCTCCCGAGGCGCTGGAGATTGACCAACGGGCCCAACGCCTGGTGTTCCGTTCCCGGGAGGCGGCGCAACCCGCCGCGGAGCTGCTCCCGGCCCTGGTCCGGGAGGCGCTGGCGCGGCTGCCGCTGGCGCGGCCCATGCGCTGGGGGGCGGGGCAGGCCGAATTCGCGCGCCCCGTGCGCTGGGTGACGCTGTTGTTCGGCGAGACCGCGCTCGCAGCCGAGGTATTCGGCCTGCGCGCGGGCCGTTGCAGCTACGGCCACCGCTTCCATCATCCCGGCGCCATCGAGCTGCCCCGCGCCTCGGACTATGCGCGCCTGTTGGCCGAGCCCGGCCGCGTATGCGCGGACTACCGGGCCCGCCGGGAACGGATCCGGGAACTGCTGGCCGCCGCCGTCGCGGAGCTGGGGGGGCGGGCCGACATGCTGTCCGAAGCGCTGCTGGAAGAAGTGACCTCCCTGGTGGAGTGGCCGACGGTGCTCGCCGGCCGTTTCCCCGAGCGCTACCTCGAGCTCCCGGAAGAACTGCTGGTCAGCGTCATGCAGGAACAGCAACGCTTCTTCCCCGTCTTCCGGCCGCGGGGCGGGCTGATGCCCGCGTTCCTGTCCGTGCTCAACATCGCCCCCGCGGATACCGCGCCCATCCGCCGCGGCAACGAGAAGGTCATCGTGCCCCGGTTCCGCGACGCCGAGTTCTTCTGGCGGCGCGACCGGGCGCGGCCGCTGTCGGATTACCGCGAGCGTTTGCGGGGGCTCGTCTTTCACGAAAAACTGGGCGCCATGAGCGACAAAAGCGCGCGGCTGGCCGACCTGGCCGGCTGGATGGCGGAGACGCTGGGCGCGCCCGCGGCGCCGGCGCGCCGTGCCGGCGAACTGTGCAAATGCGATCTGCTGAGCGAGTTGGTGGGAGAATTCCCGAAATTGCAGGGGATCGCGGGCGGGTATTACGCCCGCCGCGGCGGCGAACCGCCGGAGGTGGCGCAGGCCATCGGCGAGCAATACCGCCCCGGCTTCGCGGGCGACGCCATCCCGGCGACGCCGCTGGGCCGGATTCTCGCCCTGGCCGACCGGCTGGACTCCATCGCGGGCATCTTCGGCATCGGCCAGGCGCCCACCGGCGAGAAAGACCCCTACGCCTTGCGCCGCGCCGCCCTGGGAGCCATGCGCATCCTGATCGAGGGAGAGCTGGCCCTGGGATTGCGGCCTGCGATTCGGCGGGCGCTGGCGGCCTACGGGACGGCCCTGGCCGCGGCCGGCGACCGCGAGGACGCGGTCTTCGCCTTCATGATGGAGCGGCTGCGCGCCTGGTACCAGGAAGCGGGCGTCAAGCCGCAGGTCTTCGAGGCCGTGCGCGCGGCCGGCGAGTTCGCGCCCCTGGACTTTCACCGCCGCATCCTGGCCGTGCGCGCCTTCCGGGAGCTGCCCGAGGCGGCCCGCCTGGCCGCCGCGCACAAGCGCATCCACAACATCCTGCGCAAATCCGCCGCCGCCCGGGATGCGCCCCAGGAAGACGTGCCCCAGGAAGACGTGCCCCAGGGAGATGCGCCCCAGGAAGACGCGCCCCAGAAAGACGCGCTCAAGGGGGACATGCCGCTACGCCAGGAGCTGTTGCAACAGGAGGCCGAGCGCGACCTCGCCCGCGACTACCGGGGATTGCAACAACAGTTGCGCCCCGTGCTGCAAGCGGGCGACTACGAACAGGCCCTGCGCCGGCTGGCCGGCCTGCAAGACGCCGTGGACCGCTTCTTCGACCAAGTTACCGTCATGGACGAAAACCCAGAGTTGCAGCGCAACCGGCTGGCGCTGCTCCAGGGGCTGCACCGCCTGTTCAATGGAGTCGCCGACCTCTCCCGGCTGTAAGCCGGCGCCGCCCTCTTCCGCGGGCGCCCGCCTGCGGGCCGTCGCCTACTACGCCGGGCAGGCGCTGGCCACCCTGCTGTTCGCCCCCTGCTGCGTGCTGCTCTACCCCTTCCCGCACCGCTGGCGCTACCGCTTCACGCGGCAATGGACCCGCTTCGCCCTGTGGTGGCTCAAGTGCGTCTGCAAGCTGGATTTTCAGGTGCAGGGCCGGGAACACGCCGCCGCGCCCGCGATCATCGCCTGCAAGCACCAGTCGGCCTGGGAGACCTTCGCCCTGCAGCTGGTATTCCCGCCAGTCGTCTTCGTGCTGAAGAGAGAATTGCTGCGCATCCCCCTGTTCGGCTGGGGCCTGGCCGGGCTGGACCCCATCGCCATTGACCGCGGTTCTCCCGGCGCGGCGTTGCGCGCCATCGTGCGCGAGGGGCAGGAGCGGCTCGCCAGGGGCCTGTCGGTGGTCATTTTTCCCGAGGGTACGCGGGTCGCGCCGGGGCAGCGGGGGCGCTACGGCCCCACCGTCGGGTTGCTGGCGCGCAAGACCGGCTGCCCGGTGATCCCCGTAGCGCACAATGCCGGCTGGTACTGGCCCCGCAACGGCTTCCTCAAGCGCCCCGGCGTCATACGCATGGTCGTAGGGCCGCCGATCGAGGCCGGGGATCGCAGTGCCCGCGAGATCGCCTCCCTGGCGGAGGAGTGGATCGAGAGCGCCGCCGCCCGCCTTCCCCGCCCGGATTAGCCCCGGTGCGCCTGCCGGTTCGTCCGCCTCCGAGTCATCCAGAAAGAGTACGTTGCGATCCCCCGAACGGAGTACAATAGGGCCATGACCCAGGCGAACATAGAGTTGCTTGAGGCGCTGGAGAGCGCTGGGGCGCCGAAGGAGCAGGCCCAGGCTGCCGCCGCCTCCGTG
>JAPPQA010000050.1 GCA_028817255.1 Gammaproteobacteria bacterium
GGATGCGGTGACGGTGACGCTGAGCGGCGCGCCGACTGCGGCCGGCTTCGGCGGTGCGGTGAGCGGCGGCGTGACGGTGGGCTTCGCCGGTGTGGACGCCCTGACGGGGAGCGAAGTGATGAACCCCCCCCTGGACCGGCTGGCGGGCCTGGATGCGGTCGCGACCTGGACGCTGCGCGCGGCGGGCAACCGCTACCAGAGCGCCGATGGCGACGGCACGATGCGGGAGCTGAGTTTTCGCGGCTTCGAGCACCTGGATGGCGGCTCGGTGGCGGACGCCTTTATGGGCGATAACGCTCATGCGGGCAGCATTTCGGGCGGCGCCGGCGCCGACGTCTTCGCCCTGGACATATTGGGGAGCGCGACCATGCTGGACGGCGGCATGGGCCGCGATGCCTTGCAGGGGCAGGATGCGGTCGCCACTTGGACGCTGACCGGCACAAGCTTCAGTTACACGGTGATGGGCGGCGCTGCGGTGACGCCGCCGGCCTTTACCTCCATCGAGGCCCTGCAAGGGGGTTCCATGGCGGATACCTTCGCGGTGACCGGCGCCTACGCGGGCGATCTGATGGGCGGCGACGGCGACGATGTGTTCCAGATCGGTACGGGCGCGGCGCTGACGGGGAGCCTCCTGGGCGAGGGCGGCGCCGACACCTTCGATTTCGGCGGCGGCAGCGTGTCGGGCGCGGCGGTCGGCGGGGCGGATGCGGACGTACTGGACTTTGCGGACTTGACGCCCGCGGTAACGGTCACTCTGAGCGGGACGCCGGGCACGGCCGGTTTCGACGGCGCAGCGGCGGGCGGCGTGACGCTGAGCTCGTTTACCGGCATTCGGACGCTGGTGGGAGGCATGGGTGCGGACAGCCTGTCGGGTCTGGCATCCGCCGCGACCTGGACGCTGGCTGCGTCGCACAGTTACGCGAGCGGCGGCGAGACGCTGGGCTTTCGCGGCATAGAGAACCTGCAAGGCGGCACGGGGGTGGACCGCTTCGTGGTTGACGCGGCGTACACGGGCGATCTGATGGGCGGCGGCGGCGCGGACATGTTCACGTTGAATGCCGGCGGCAGCGTGACGGGCACGGTGGCCGGCGGGGCGGATGCGGACGTGCTGGACTTTGCGACGTTGACGACGGCGGTGTCGGTGGCGCTGGACGGGACGCCGGGCGCGGACGGTTTCGGCGGCGGCGTGTCCGGCGGCGCCGTGGTCAGCGCCTTTACCGGCATTCGCGAGCTGCGCGGCGGCGCCGCGACGACGGATGGCCTGGCGGGGCTGGACGCGGCAGCGACCTGGACGCTGGGGGCCGCGAACCGCTACCAGAGCGGGGGGCAGGCGCTGGATTTTGCCGCCATTGAGACCCTGAGCGGCGGCACGGGAGTGGACGCCTTCACGCTCAGCGAGGCGCACCCGGGCAGCCTGTCGGGCGGCGGCGGCACGGCCGAGGATGTGCTGGAATTGGCCCCCGCCTCCGGGTGGGCGGCCTTGTTGCTGACCCCGACGGCGCAACGGCTCTATTCCGGCGACGACACGATGTTGAGTGCCGACTTATTCGTCCAGAGCCTCGACGGTTTCGAGGCGTTTGCCGCCGGGGCGGACGCCAGCGCCTACGCGGCGGCACTGCCGGATACGCTGGGGGCGAACCTGGCGATTAACACGCCGATAGGCATGGTGCCTGTTGCCGGCGAGGAACGCCTGACGCTGCCCGTCCTGCGCGATTTTCTGGGGCCGGTACTGCTGGGGGGCATTCCCCGGGTCGTTTCGTCGGGCGGCGCTGTCACCCGGTTGCCGCTGCCGGTGAGCGACTCCGGCAGGGTGTTGCCGGCGCTCCCGGCACCCGTGCCCCCGGCAGCCGCGTTCGTAGATGACCGGGGCGTCGGCACCGGCCTCCTGACCATTGCCGGGCCGGTGGCGGTCCCCGGGAGCTTGTTCCTGTTGGGGCGGGATGTCGCGCTGGCCGCCGATATCGCGGCGGGGGCGGTCTCTCCCGGCGATAGCGATGCCCAGGTCGCCGGCTCCGGCCAGGAGGTCGTGATCGTGGCGGCCGGTACGCAGGGCGTTACGACAAGCGGCGATATAGAGGTGTTGCTGGACGGCGATTTGGTTCGCAATGTTCGCGGCAGCGGCGCCCTGGTCGTCGCGGGCGGGGCCGTCGAGCAGGCCGCGAGCCTGAGGTTCTATCTGGGCGTTATGGGTCCGTTGCGCTTTGCGCAGGGCGGGGGCCAGGGCGCTCCCACGATCAACCCGGGCAGTGTGTTCCAGGGCGTGTCCTTGTCGGTGCTGGAGAATACTTACATCCAGGCCCTGAACCTGAACGTGGTGGAGCAGGTGCTCAGCGCCATCAATCCGGCGAGCGACCTGCTGAACCTGATTTCCCTGTTTATCATAGATCCGTCCTTGTTCGAGACGGAGCTGGAGTTGTTCAGCCTGATCGGCACGGGCATCTCCATGTATCTCTCCCAGTGCGAGGAGCTGGAAGGCTGCGCGCCGCCGCTGGAGTTGAGTGACCTGGATGCGTTGATCGCGGAGGTGCAGGAGGCCCTGGCCGGGTTGCGCGAGGAGCTCCGGCGGGCGCGGGAGGAAGAGGCGGATGCCTCCGAATCCCGGGGGCTGGACAAGCGCTTGCTCGGCTACGAAAAGGTGCTGCAGGACTACCTCAAGTTGCGCGAGGAGTTTATCGAGTACTTTGGCGGCGGGGAGGAAGAACTGGACGAGGACGGGTTGGAAGAAGAAGACTTCGACCCTGGCGATGAAGCCCCGCTGCCGGAGGCCGGGCGGGGGGCGCCGCTCCAGGCGCTGCTGGTCCCGGCCCGCGGTCCTCTGGCCCGCTGAAAGACTCGCTGAACAGGCCCGCTGAACAGGGGGCCGCCGCTTCCTCCCTGGGGTAGTTGCAGCGCCTTTCTCCCTTTCTCCCTTTTTGCCCGCCGCCTTCGTTATAATTCCAGGTCCGGACGAACGCGCCCTCCGGCGGCGCGTCCTGCCCCGGTAGCGTCATGAACGATACGAAGGAACTCATTGCCGAACTCCGCGAGGGGCGGATGGTGGTCCTCATGGACGACCAGGACCGCGAGAACGAGGGCGACCTGGTGATGGCGGCCTCGCTGGCGCGGGCGGAGCATGTGAACTTCATGGCGCAGCACGGGCGCGGCCTGATCTGCCTTACCTTGACCCGCGCCGATTGCGAGCGCCTGCACCTGCCGCTGATGTCCGAGCGGGGCTTTGCCCACCACGGCACGAACTTCACGGTATCCATAGATGCCGCGCGGGGGATCGCCACGGGCATCTCTGCCGCCGACCGCGCCCGCACCATTCGCGCGGCGGCGGACCCGGCCAGCCGCCCCGGCGATCTGGTGCGCCCGGGCCATGTGTTTCCCTTGATGGCGCACCCCGGCGGGGTGCGGGTGCGGGCCGGGCATACCGAGGCTGGCTGCGACCTGACCCGCCTGGCGGATTTGCCTCCCGCGGCGGTGATCGTCGAGATCCTGGGCGCGGACGGCAGCATGGCCCGGCGCCCGGAACTGGAGGCCTTCGCCCGCCGCCACGGTCTGAAAATCGGGACGATTGCGGACCTGATCCGCTTTCGGCTGCAACACGAGAAGACGGTCCGGCGCATCGTGGAGACGCCTCTGGCCACACGTTTCGGAGAGTGCCGCCTGGCGCTTTACGAAGACGATGTGCGCCAGGACGTGCACCTGGCCCTGGTCTTCGGCGAGATCCGGGAAGAGCGTCCCACGCTGGTGCGCGTGCATTTGCAACACCCCGTTCACGACTTGGCGGCACAGGCGGGCGGGGCGCCGGGCGGCTCGCTGTCCGCCGCCACCCTGGAGTATCTTGCCCGCGAGGGCGGGGTCGCGGTGCTGCTGTGCAACCAGATCGGCAGGAGCGAATTGCTGGCTCAGGTGGAGCGGTTGCGAGACTCCGGGGGCGGGCGCCCCGGCGCCTGGCACCTTCCCGGACAGCGCGACCTGCGCACCATCGGTCTGGGGGCGCAGATCATCTACGACTTGGGGGTGCGCAAGATGCGCGTGCTGAGCGCCCCCAAGCGCCTGCATGCCCTGGCCGGATTCGGCTTGGAGGTGGTGGAGTACGTGGAGGGACCGCAGGAGCCGGCGGCGGGCTGGACAGTGATCGAAGGCCGTTCCGGCGGGCGCTTGCAGGGCGAAAAGCCGCCGAAAACGCCGAAAAAACGCTCTTTATAAGAGCGCTTTTTACGGAGCGCAGTCCTTCGTGAGAGGGACTGCGCGCGCCGTGACGATGCCCTTCGGGACGCGCCCGGCCGGTTTCTTTTCTCCGCTGCCGGCGGGGGACGGCGCTACGGCGCGCCTACCTCCAGTACGCGCGCCTGTATCCGTCCGATGAGTTGCAGCAGCGGCGTGAGGTCGGAAATTTCCGCGCCGTCAATCAGGCGGATATGGGTAACGTCCACGGGGAATTGCCCCAGCGTGGGATCGATGCTCTGCCAGGCGTTGCCGTCCCAACTCTCTGCCCAGGTGTGGTAGAGGAAGCCGTTTCGCCGCTTGGAATAGACCAGGCCGTTGACTACCCGGGTGGGGATGCCCAGCGTGCGTGCCAGGGAGGTGTAGAGAAAACTCTGCCCCTGGCACTCGGCGTTGCGCTGTTTCAGCACGTCCAGGGCGGTGAATACGTCCACTGCGTCGTCGCCGATGTTGTCCCGGATCCAGGAGAACACGGCGCGCATCCGCTCGCCCGGGTCTTCCAGCCCGCCGGCGATATCCGTCGCCAGCAGCTCCAGGGTGGGATGGCCAGTGGGGAGGATCGGCGTGTGCTCCAGATATTTTTGCAGTTGATGTTCGTCCGGCGGCGCCGGCTCGCGGTGCGCAACCGTTGCCAGGACGCGGCAGATTACATCGCCGTTGTCGGCCGGGGCGCACTGCTGGCGCGAGTTCGGGACCGGCAGCAGGAACTCTCCCATGCCGCTCAACGCCAACGTCAGCGCGCTGGCCTTGCGGGGGTCGGCGATCCTCCGGTCGGCAGGCACCAGGCTGTAGTTAATCAGGGTTTCTTCCCTGTTCAGGGCCGCCTGGACCAGGTAGTTCCGCGCCTGCGCTTCCCTTTGCAGGAGGGCGGTCATGACGCCGTCCAGGCTGCTCTCCAGTAGCGGCTGGCCCTTGGCGCCAATCCAGGCGGTCGCTTCCTGGGCGCGGATCGAGGTCTGTAACCGGTAGGCGCCGCCGGCGAATAGATTGCTGCGTTCGTAACCGGTCACGTACTGCCGCACCTCGCTCAGTTGCCGGTCTTCCGCATCGTAAACCCAGTAGCGGTAATTTACGCCGGGCCTTATGCCCTGGACCAGGGGGTAGAGCAGCAGGGCGCTGCGCGGATATACCGGCTCCTGCCCCAGGTCCAGGGCCTGTTCGTGCACGCCGGCTGCATTGACGATCTGGAGCTGCAGCCGTTCGCCCTCTACCCGGCCGCGCAGCTCAAGGTTGCTGCCGTCCAGGGAATAGCGGTATTCGAATTCCCGCAGTTGCAGATCGGGGGCGATCCGATCCAGGGCAAACATGCGGAACCCCTTGTTGCGGTCGAGCAACCGCATCTGCAGCGCCGTCTCGGATTCGATGACGTGGCCTTCGCCCTCGCGGCGCACCGCGACGCGGTTAAACCCGATCTTCTTGCCGTTGAAGCTGAGCCCTGTCCAGTATTCCTGGTAGGGGAGCGTCTCCAGGGAATAGCGCAACACGCCGGAGGGCGGTTCCTCCGGAGAGAAATAATAGCGTCCCTGGCAGCCGCCCAGCAGCAGGGCGCAGGCCAGCAGCGCCGTGCCGCACCGGCGGCGGGAAGGAGGCGCCGCGCGGCCCGGCGGGGCGCCGCCTAGCTGACCGCGAGGCGGCGCAATACGTAGGGCAGGATGCCGTCGTTGCGGTAGTAATCCCATTCTTTCGGGGTATCAATTCGTACCGTCGCGGGGAAGCGCTGCTCCCGTTCGCCGTTGCGCATGACCACCGTGACCCGGGATGCGCCGGGTGTCAGTCCCTCGAGGTCGAATTCCTCCGTGCCGGCGATCCCCAGAGACTCCGCGTCGCTGCCATCGGCAAAGACCAGGGGCAGGACGCCCATGCCTACCAGGTTGGCCCGGTGGATGCGCTCGAAACTGCCCGCCAGCACGGCGCGCACGCCGAGCAGGCGGGTGCCCTTGGCCGCCCAGTCCCGCGAGGAACCGGTGCCGTATCGCTGGCCGGCGATCACCAGCAACGGCGTCTCTTCCTCTCGGTAGCGCATGGCGGCTTCGTAGATGTGCATCTCCCGGCCCGAGGGCGCATGGGTGGTCCATCCGCCTTCCCGGCCCGGCGCCAGCCGGTTGCGCAGGCGGATGTTGGCGAATGTGCCGCGCATCATGACCTCGTGATTGCCGCGCCGGGCGCCGTAGGAATTGAAGTCCCGCCGCTCCACCCCCTGCTCCAGCAGGTAGCGCCCCGCAGGGTCGTCCGGACGGATGGCCCCTGCCGGGGAGATGTGGTCGGTGGTGATGCCGTCGCCAAGCAGGGCCAGCAACCGCGCCCCGCGGATTGCTCCCGGCGCCGCGGGCGGTTGCGCCGACAGCTTCTCGAAAAAGGGCGGACGGCGCACGTAGGTGGAGTCTTCGCGCCAGCGGTAACGGTTGTCCTTGGCGGCTTCCAGGGTCGCCCAGCGTTGGTCGCCCGCGTACAGGTCGCGGTAGCCTTCCCGGAAGGCGGCCGGGTCCACGGTGGCCGCGATGGTGTCCCGGACCTCCGCCTGGCTGGGCCAGATGTCGCGCAGATAGACCGGGCGCCCGTCTTTGCCGCCGCCCAGGGGGTCGTTTTGCAGGTCTATGTCCATGGTGCCGGCCAGGGCGTAGGCGACGACCAGGGGCGGCGAGGCCAGAAAATTCATGCGCACCTGGGGATGTATGCGGCCCTCGAAGTTGCGGTTGCCGGACAGCACGGCGGCTACCGCCAAGTCGCCCTCGGCGATCGCCTGGCTGACGGGCTCGGGCAGGGGGCCGGAGTTGCCGATGCAGGTGGTGCAGCCGAAGCCGACGATGTGGAAGCCCAGCGCCTCCAGGTGCGGGATCAGCTCCGCCCGCTCAAGGTAATTGCGTACCACCATGGAGCCCGGCGCCAGGCTGGTTTTTACCCAGGGCGGGGTCTTCAGGCCGCGTTCGCGCGCCTTGCGGGCCAGTAGCCCGGCGCCGATCATTACCGACGGGTTGGAGGTATTCGTGCAGGAGGTGATGGCGGCGATGGCCACGGCGCCGTCCCGTAGCGCGCCGTTGCGCCCCGCTTGCGCCGCCGCTTTGCCGTTGCCGCCGCCGCCATTGCCGCCGCCTTGGCGCAGGGCGCGCACGGTTTCCCGGCAGGTTTCCCGGACGCGGTGTAGCGGGATGCGGTCTTGCGGTTGGCGCGGTCCGGCCAGGCAAGGCTCCACCGTTTCCATGTCCAGCCGCAAGGTCTCCAGATAGCGGGGCGCGGCGTCTCCGGGCTGGTGCCACAGGCCCTGCTCGCGGGCGTATGCTTCGATCAGCGCCAGCCGTTCCGGGGTGCGTCCGGACAGCCGCAGGTAGTCCAGGGTCTCCCGGTCAATCGGGAACAGGCCGCAGGTGGCCCCGTATTCCGGGGCCATGTTGGCGATGGTGGCGCGGTCTGCCAGCGGCAGGCGCTCCAGTCCCTCGCCGTAGAACTCGACGAATTTGCCCACCACCCCGTGCTGGCGCAGCATCTGGGTAATGGTGAGCACCAGGTCGGTGGCGGTGGCCCCTTCCGCCAGTCTGCCGCTTAGCTCGAAGCCCACCACCTGTGGGATCAGCATGCTCAGCGGCTGGCCCAGCATGGCCGCCTCGGCCTCGATGCCGCCGACGCCCCAGCCCAGCACGCCCAGCCCGTTGATCATGGTGGTGTGCGAGTCGGTGCCGACCAGCGTATCCGGGTAGGCTTGCACGACGCCGTTGCGCGGGTTCTCGAACACGACGCGGGCCAGGTACTCCAGGTTGATCTGGTGCACGATCCCGGTGTTTGGCGGGACCACCTGCAGGTTGTCGAATGCCTGCTGTCCCCAGCGCAGGAAGCCGTACCGTTCCCGGTTGCGCTCGAATTCAATAGCGGTATTGCGTTCCAGTGCGTCGGGGCGGTTGTGGATGTCCACCTGCACGGAGTGATCGATCACGAGCTCCACTGGCGCCAGCGGATTGATCCGGTCCGGGTCCCCGCCCAGGCCGGCCATGGCGTCGCGCATGGCGGCCAGGTCAACGATGGCCGGGACGCCGGTGAAGTCCTGCATCAGCACCCGTGCCGGGTTGAAGGCGATCTCCCGTTGCGGCGGGGCCGTCGGTTGCCATCCGGCCAGCGCCTCGATGTCCTCCGCGCGGACGCTTGCCCCGTCTTCGCGGCGCAGCAGGTTCTCCAGCAGGATCTTCAGAGAATAGGGCAGGCCGGCGATTTCGTAGCGGGCGGCCAGCGCCTGCAGGCGGTAGATCTCGTATTTCCGGTCCCCGACGGCCAGGGAGGAACGGGCATCGAAACTGTTCGGCATGGTATCTCCTTGCGTTTTTCCGGCCTAGCGTTTTCCTGGTTCGGTGCGGTAGCCCCGGTACGGCATGGGCATATTATATGCGATCATTCGCCCGTTCTCGCGGCAGCGTTGAGGGTCCGGCGCATATGGCGCTCGGGAATGGCGTCGGAAGAGGCATGGCCGGGGGCAGGCTTGCGCGCGCAAGCGGGGCGCCTCGCTTCCCCCTCGGGCGCGTAACGGCCGGGCAACCGCCGCCGCCGCAGTCCCGCGGCGCCGCGTTCCGCTAGTCCGAATCCTCGATGATCCCGCCCCCCAGGCAGATCTCGTCCCGGTAAAAGACGACGGACTGGCCGGGCGCCGCTGCCCATTGCGGCGCCTCGAAGACCACCTCGCAGGCATCCCGCGCGCCGCCCGCGGTTGCCGCGATGCGGCAGTCCTGCGCCCGTTGCCGGTAGCGCAACTGCGCCTGGCAGTCGCAGGGCAGGGGCGGGGCCGCCCCTGCGATCCAATGCACCCTGCCGGCGCGGAGGCGGCGGCTGTAGAGCAGGGGGTGTTCCCGCCCCTGCGCCACATAAACGATATTGCGCCCGGTATCTCTGGCGACCACGTACCAAGGCGTTCCCTTGCCGCCGGCGCGCCCCCCGATTCCCAGCCCCCGCCGCTGGCCCGCGGTATAGAACCAGACCCCGTCGTGGCGGCCCAGGACATGGCCCTCCAGGCTGCGTATTTCGCCGGGGCGGTGGGGCAGGTAGCGCCCCAGGAAGGCGCGGAAGTCGCGGGCGCCTACAAAGCAAATGCCGGTGCTGTCTTTCTTGTCGCAGGTGACCAGCCCGGCCTCCGCGGCCAGCCGGCGCACCTGCGGCTTGCGCCAGTCGCCCAGGGGGAACAGCAGGCGCGCCAGCTCTTCCTGCCCCAGCCGGTGCAGGAAGTAGCTCTGGTCCTTGGCGCGGTCCCGCGCCCGCAGCAGCAGGTACTCGTTGCCGTGGCGCCGGATGCGCGCGTAATGGCCGGTGGCCAGCCGCTCGGCGCCCATCTGCTCCAGGGCGTATTGCAGCAGGCGTCGGAACTTGATCTCTTCGTTGCACAGTACGTCGGGATTGGGGGTGCGGCCGTTTCGGTATTCCTCCAGGAACGGGTGCAATACGCATTCCCGGTAGGCGTCGGAGAAGTCCGCGGTGCGGATAGGCAATTCCAGGCTGGCGCAGACGCTGTAGGCATCCTGGGCGTCCAGGTCCGCGTCGCCGCAACCGCGTCCCTGGCCGTCCCGCCAGTTGCGCATGAACACGCATTCGACCCGGAACCCGGCCCGGCGCAGCAGGCAGGCGGTGGCCGAGGAGTCCACCCCTCCAGACAGCGCCGCCGCTACCCGCGTCGCGCGCCCCGGCGCCGGCGCGGCCACCTTGGGAGACGGTGCGAAGGGGACGACGGCCATGTTCAGGAAGCCTTGCCCCAGGGAGCCGTTCCCCGGAGAGCCGCCCCCATGAGGGCACCGCGCCGCGCCGGCGCCCGCCCGCATCCTGGGCCGCCGCGGCGGCGAGACCTCGTTGCCGGGGTCATTGCGAATCCCGTCGCGAAATTTCCGCTCATGGCGCGCATTGTATGCCCGCCGCCGCACCGCGCCCAGCACCGCCCGTGCCGCCTGTGCATATGCGGCGCATCCCGCGCGCCGCCGGGCCGTTACGCAATCGAGGGGAAACGATTCCCACCCCGCCATGGAGGGTAGATTCCTGCCCCCGTTAATGCAGTAAAGACAAGCCAGGGGCAAGCCTGCGTCTCATTTTTCCCATCACTCCCCCCTGGAGCCGGCTGCCGCCCCAC
>JAPPQA010000051.1 GCA_028817255.1 Gammaproteobacteria bacterium
GCCCTCGTCTTGCCGACTCCCCCTCAAGGGGGGAGTGATGCATATGAGCCGCTTTTCTTGTCCTCGATTGCGTAACGGCTTGGGGCGCCGCGTAAGTTCAGCAACGGCGGGAATCTATTTTGCCGCGGGCGCGGACTTTCGACGAGCTGCCGCCGGCGGCGCGGCGGGGAGGCGTCATTGCGCCCCCTGCGCGCACTGCCGGTCCAGGAATTCCGGCAATTCTTCCCAGCGCAGCGTCTGTTGCGGGCCTTCGCCGCGCAACGGTTTCACCGTCACTGCCCGGGCCGCGACCTCCCGTTCCGCCAGCACCAGCGCAAAGCGGGCGCCGGACTTGTCCGCCTTGCGGAACTGGGATTTCAGGCTGCCCCCGGCGCAGTGCGTCGTCAACTGCAACCACGGCAGCCGGTCGCGCAGGGACTCCGCCAACCGCAGGCCAGGCGCCACCGCCGTCTCGTCGGCCAGGAGCAGGTAGGCATGGCGGGGGAGGCCGCCGCCCGCCGGCGCGCCTTGGTCTTGCAGCAGGGCCTGGATGCGGTCCAGGCCGATGGCAAAGCCGATGGCGGGGGTCTGGGGGCCGCCGAAACGAGCGGCCAGCTCATCGTACCTGCCCCCCGCGCATATCGCGTCCTGCGCCCCCAGCCCCGGCGCCAGCCACTCGAATACCAGCCCGGAGTAGTAATCGAGACCGCGCACGAGGCGCGGATTGACCCGGTGCGCGAGCCCCAGCTCTTCGAGCAGGGCGCATACCTGGCACAGGCGGTCCCGGGATGGCGCGTCCAGGCAGTCGCGCAGGTCCGGGGCGGCGCGGGTCAACTCGCGGAGCTTCGGATCTTTACTGTCCATAAGGCGCAGGGGATTGTCGCGCAGCCTCCTGGCCTCCTCCTCGTTCAGGAGGTTCTGGTGCGGGCGAAAATACTCGCCGAGCCGCCGGCGGTATTCCTCCCTGCTCTGCGGGCTGCCGAGCATGTTGAGCTCCAGGACAATGCCCGGCAGCCCGAGTGCGCTCCATATGCGGGCGCCCATGGCAAGCATCTCGACTTCGATGGCGGCGCCGGCCATTCCGTAAACCTCGACACCGGCTTGGCGGAACTGGCGGTGTCTGCCTTTCTGCGGCCTTTCGTAGCGGAACATCGGCCCCGCGTACCACAGTTTCCGGGCCTGAGTCAGGAGGCCGTTTTCCACGGCGGCGCGGACGCAGCCGGCGGTGCCTTCCGGGCGCAGGGTGAGATCGTTGCCTCCGCGGTCCCGAAAGGAATACATTTCCTTGGACACGATGTCGGTCAGTTCGCCTATGGAACGCTGGAAGGTCTCGGTGCGATCCACGATGGGGAAGCGGATCTCGCGGTAGCCGTAGCGCGCAAAGACGTCCGTGATGGCCTGCTCCATGGCCCGCCAGCCGGCGGACTGGTCGGGGGGAACGGTGCGCATTCCCCGTACGGCCTGGATGCGGGCGGTCAAAGATTTTCCCGCGGTTGCGGCTGTCCCCGAAGCTCGAAGCGGGCCACGTTGCCGTGCGCGTAGGCGCTGACATCCAGCGGTTCCCCGTTGTAGGACAGGCGGACCGCGGGCGCGTTGCCCAACAGGATGGCGAACGGTTCCTGGCCCTCAAGGAAGAAGCGATCGGTGGCGTACCCCATCTTGGCCAACAGCACCTTGCCGCGCGCATCCCGGACCTCTATCCAGCACTCGTCCAACAGCTCCAGGGAGACAATGGCGCTTGGTTTGGCGGCTGCCGCAGGGGCGGGCGGCGGAATCTCCGTTTGCGCCGCGCCCGCCGCTTCCTCCGGCGCCTCGACCGGCCCGCCGGATTCCGCGGATTCTACGGAGGATTCTACGGATTCTACGGAGACGCCAGGGAGAGGGAGGGGCCGATCCGGCCCGGCATTCGCGTCGGCGGCCGCATCTGCGGCCGCATTCGGGACGGCCGCATCCGGAGCGGGCGCAATCGGGACGGAGTACCGCGCCGCGCCTGCAGGCGGCTCGATCTGACGGCGTTCCTGCCACCAGTAGGAGAAGAACAGGGCGAGCAGGACGGCGGCGACCAGATGGGTAAATACGCGGACATGCCGCTCGTGACCGAGCTTCCGATATTTGCGGCCGGCGCTCAGGCGCCGCACTTCCTCCTGCCGCGGGGCGCCGCGCCGGCCGATGCCGTCGGCGAGCGCCCCTTCGTTCACGCCCACCAGGCGCGCGTAGCTGCGCAGGTAGCCTTGCATATATACGAACGGCAAGTCCGGGGAGTGCCCCGATTCCAGGTCGCCAATGGTGTGCGCGTTCAGATGGAGCTCGGCCGCCACCTCGCCGATGCTGAGCTGTTTCCGCTCGCGGGCCTGGCGCAGGAGTTCCCCCGGCGGCGGGGAGGGAGGCGCTACGGTGCCGGGTGCCGCCTTGGCCGGGTCAGTCCTCGCCACGGGCCTCGCCGCGACTCTCTGCAGGGGGTCCGCCGCGACCTGCGCTGGGGCTTGCGCCGCGAGCCTTGCCGCGGGTCTCCTCCAGCAGGCGCGTTTCCGGCGCATCGGGGAAAGAAGCGCGCAACGCCCGGGCATAGCGCTTCTCGGCGTTCCGGTCGCCCAGTTGCCTCTCGATCCGCACGCCCAGCCACAGGCTGGCGGCCGTGTACGTTTCCCCTGTGTCGGCGTAACGCTGCAGGTACGCCCGCGCGGACAGGTATTCCCGCAGCTGGTATTTGAGGCCGGACATATGCAACAGGGCGATGGGCTGCCCGGGGGATTGCGACAGCGCCCGCTGCAGGTAGGTCTCCGCCTCCTCCAGCTCGTCGTTGCTTATGAGACAGATCGCCAGGTTGGTATAAGGGATTTCCGGGGTCTGGTAAACCGGGTCCCGGGCAGCCCGTAAAAAGGCCTCCCGGGCCGGGCCGACCTTGCCCGTTTGGCACAGAAATTGGGCATAGTTGTTCAGGATGTCGGGATTGTCCGGGTCCAGTTTTACCGCCCTGCGGTAATGTTTGTCCGCTTTTTTGGGTTGGGTGGTCAGACTGTAGAACAGCCCATACGTCATATGCGTTTGCGGCTGTTTGGGATCGGTGTCGAAAGCCTTTTGCAATTTCTTTTCGGCGACCTGGAACCTGCCGTCCTGCATGTAGGCGATCGCCAGTTGCAGGTTGGCCTCTACCACACGCGACTTCTCCTCCTTGCTGAGGCTCGGGGTCCGCGCGCAGGCGCCGAGCAGCAGCGCCGCAACGGCCAGGCACGGGAAACCATAGCGGCGCAGGCGCCTCATGCGGGCGGCCCGGTTCTCATGCGCATGGATACCGCCGGTCATCGGGTCCTGCGACAAATTTCATCCGGGGAGAAGAAGATCGCGATCTCGGCGCGGGCGCTCTGGGAGCTGTCGGAGCCGTGCACCGCGTTCTCGTGTACGCCGCCGCTTTTTACGCTGTTGGCAAAGTCGTGGCGGATCGTGCCGGCGGCGGCGTACTTGGGGATGGTGGCCCCCATGATCTTGCGCTGCTTGCGAATGGCGTCTTCCCCCTCAAGCACCTGCACCATCACGGGCCCCGAAGTCATGAATTGCACAAGTTCGCGAAAGAAGGGCCGGTCCCTGTGAACTTCGTAGAGATTTTCCGCCTGGCGGGGGGAGAGGTGCAGCATTTTGGCGGCAATCACCCGCAGGCCGGTTTGCTCGAACCGGGAGTAGATCTCGCCGATCAAGTTCTTGGCCACGGCATCCGGCTTGACGATTGACAGGGTGCGTTCCACCGCCGCGGTTTTCTGCGGGCGCTCCGCGCGCCTTGGCGTCTTCCGAGCTTTCGCTTTTGCCGCCGGGGCCGGCTGGCCGCTCATATCGGGGAACGCCCGGACGGCAGCCGGAAGCGCCGTCCCGCCCTGCCCGAAACGTTGGCGCCCGAAAATGCGCCCGGGGTCTTGCGGGGCGGCTGGCAATACTCGGTAAAATCGCCCTCGTTCAGGCTGGTTCGAGGTATGAATGGCATCTTCGATCAGGTCCGGGGCCGTCGCGCATATGGTAACAGAAAGTCCGTTTCGATCGGAGTATCCTCAACCGGCGCCGCACTGGCCGGACGCAATCGCCTGGGAACAAGAGGCAGAAAGGAATTGCGTAGGCCGGGCGCCCTTCAGTCCCGCTTCCGGCATCCTGCCTGAACCATGCCCCGGCAGACCCGGACCGGGAACGTGGTCAACGGTTCGTAGGCGGGGGGGGTGAGCGCGTCTCCCGTGCGCGCGCAGAACCGCGCGCCGTGCCTGGGGCAGACGATTTCTTCGCCGTCCAGCAATTCCGCGGCGGCAAGCCCGGTGCGGAATATGGGGGAAAAGTCGTGGCTGCACTCGTCCGCCACGGCATAGAACCGCCCGCCGACATTGATGACCGCGACCGGGGTATCCGCCACCGTCGCCACCCGAAAGCCCCCGGGGCCGATCTCCTCCACGGGGGCGATATCGAACCAGTCTTCGCCGTCCGCCATCAGAACAACCCCGCCTCCAGGCGGGCCGCTTCCGACATCCTGCTCTGATCCCAGGGCGGCTCGAAGGTGAGCTCCACGTTGACCTCCGTTACGTTGGGGACGGAGGCGACCGCGGCGCGGACATCTTCCGCCAGAAATTGGCCCATGCCGCAACCGGGAGCGGTCAAGGTCATGGCGATCTCAACCCGGTTGCGGCCCTTCTCCCCCAGCGGCGTCACCTTGCAGTCGTAGATCAGGCCGAGGTCAACGATGTTGATGGGGATCTCCGGGTCGTAACAGCCCCTGAGCTTTTCCCATATCAGCGGTTCTTCGACGCTGCCGTCGCCTTGCGGCGCGGCGGGCGGCGCCGTCTCCTCCTCCGTCTCGGGGACGTCGAAGCCCAGGGCGTCGGCATCCTTGCCGGCGACGCGCGCCAGGTTGCCGTTGACGTTCAACGTGTATCCGCCGCCCAGCGCCTGCACGATGAACGCCACGCTGCCGGCCGGGAGGAGGATCCGCGTCCCCGCGGGGATCAGGACCGCGGCGCAGTCCCGCTCCAGGGTGACCGGCTTGTCTATATCCGCCATGTCGGTCGGGTTCATTCCGTGGATACCGCTTCCTGGGAGCCGGCCAGGGCGGCGCGCAAGGTGTGCCAGCTCAAGGTAGCGCATTTGACGCGCGACGGGTAGTCCTTCACGCCCGCCAGGGCGGCGAGTTTGCCCATGCGCTCCGGGGCGGCGGATTCCCCCGATGCCGTCACCATTTCCTGGAATTCCTGCATGAAGCGCTGCGCCTCCTCCTCGGTCCTGCCCTTGACGGCTTCGGTCATCAAGGAGGCCGATGCGATGGAGATCGCGCATCCCGTACCTTGAAAGGTTGCGTCCTCGATGCGCGAGGACCTGACATTGAGGTACAGGACAATCCGGTCTCCGCAGAGGGGATTGTAGCCTTCCACGCGCCGGTCGGCAGCGGCCAGCTCCCGGAAATTGCGGGGGTTCCGATTGTGGTCTATGACCACATCCCGGTAAAGGTCGCGCAGGTCCGACATCAGCTCAGGAGGCGCACCGCCTTGCGCAAGGCGTCCGCCAGGCGCCCGGCCTCTTCGATGGTGTTGTAAAACGCGAACGAGGCGCGGGCGGTGGCGGGGATCCGAAAACGCTCCATGACCGGCATCGAGCAGTGGTGCCCGGCACGGATGGCGATGCCTTCCTGGTCGAGAACGGTGCCCAGGTCGTGCGGGTGAATCCCGTCCACGGTGAACGACAGCAACGAGCATTTTCGCTCCGCCGTACCCACCAGGCGCACGCCGGGGATCTCCCGCAGGAAGGCGCTGGCATGTTGCAGCAATTCCGCCTCGTGCGCCTGGAGCGCAACCGGGTCCAGGGATTCCATGTAGCGAATCGCCGCCCCCAGGCCCATTACGCCCGCGATGTGCGGCGTCCCCGCCTCGAAACGATGCGGGCTCTCGTTGTACACGGCCTTCGCCATCGTCACCGCGCGGATCATGTTGCCGCCCCCTTCCCAGGGCGGCATGTTCTCCAGATGGCGCTCCTTGCCGTACAGGATGCCGATCCCGGTGGGGCCGAAGAACTTGTGCGCCGAGAATGCGTAGAAGTCGCAGTCCAGCCGCGTTACGTCTATGGGCATGTGCGGGATCGCCTGGGCGCCATCCACAAGCACCGGGGTGCCGTTCGCGTGGGCGCGTTCGACCAGCCACCGGATATCGTTGACGGTGCCCAGCGCATTCGACACGTGGGTGACGGCCACCAGGCGGGTGCAGGGGCCCAACAGCCTTTCGTATTCCTCCCGCACCAGCTCTCCCCGGTCGTCAATCGGGACGTAAAGCAGGCGCGCCCCGGTCTGTTCGCACAGCATTTGCCAGGGAACGATGTTGGAATGGTGCTCCATCTCGGTGATCAGGATCTCGTCCCACGGGCCGAGCCGCGGACGCCCGTAACTCTGCGCGACCAGGTTGATCGCTTCCGTCGTGCCGCGTACGAAAACGATCTCCCTGGGAGAAGAGGCATGGATGTATTCCTGTACCTGCCGCCGCACCGCCTCGTAGGCGGCAGAGGCATGTTCGCTAAGAAAATGGATGCCGCGGTGCACGTTCGCATATTCCTGGCGGTAGCAATTGCCGACGGCCTCGATAACCGAGCTGGGCTTCTGTGCCGATGCGGCGTTGTCCAGATAGGTCAACGGCTGGTCATAGACTCGGCGGGACAGGATGGGGAAGTCGCCGCGGATCCGTTCCACGTCCCATGCTATCGCCGGGGCGAACCCCGGGGCGAACCGTTGCGCAGGAGCGGGCGTGCCGGTCACCGGGCGACTCTCAGGCGCGGCCCCGGGCCGGCATCCCCGGCAAGGCGGCGATCATCCGGGTCCGCAACGGCTCGAACTCGATCTTATCGAGCACCTGCATGGCAAAGGCCATGGTCAGCGCCCGTTCCGCCGCTGCCTCGTCCAAGGCCCGGGTGCGCAGGTAAAACAGGGCGTCCTGGTCCAGGCGCCCGACGGTGGCCGAGTGGCTGCACTGTACGTCGTCGGCATGGATCTCGAGGTTCGGCTCGGTACGGGCCCGCGCTTGCGCGGAGAGCAGCAGGTTGGCGTTCTTCTGCCGCGCCTCGGTCTTCTGGGCCTGCGCATGGATGACGACCCGGCCGCTGAAGGCGCTGGCGCCGCGGTCGCGGATCAGGCCCAGGAAGGTCTGCTCGCTGCAGGTGTGGGGGCTGCGGTGATCTACATGCGTCCTACAGTCCAGGTGGCGGCGGCCGTCCACCGCGTAAAGCCCGTACAGGGTCGCCTGCGCCCCCTTCCCTGACAGGTTCACATGCAGCTTCCGCCGCCCGACGGCAGCGCCCCTGGACAGCGTCCAGGAACGGTAGCTGCTGCGCTCTTCCTGCCGCACGTACACATCGCCCATATGGAAATTGCCTTCGCCTCCCTCCTGGACCTGGTAATGGCTGAGCTTGGCGCCGGGCCGCAGGATCGCCTCGGTGACGGCGTTGCAGAGGTGCCTGCCTTGCCCCAGGGCGTAGTAACTTTCCACCAGCACCGCCTCGGCGCCTTCTTCCAGCACGATCAGGTTGCGCGGGTGCACGGCCAGCAGCCCGTCGCCGGCCAGGTCGAAATGCAGCAGGTGCACAGGGGCGGCGCGCTGCCGCGCCGGGACCCGCAGGCATACTCCGTCGCTCAGGAAGGCCGTGTTCAGGAGCGCGAAGGCGTGGGGGGAGTCGAGGCAGGAACCCAGGTGATCGGCGACGAAACCGGCGGGCTGCCGCAGTCGTTCCGCCAGGCTGCCGCACTCGATCCCGGCGGCGGCCCCATTGCCGACGGCACTGGCGGCGGACAGGCGCGGAGAGAGCCGGCCATTGACGGAGACCAGTTCCCGGGGGCAGAGACCGGCGGCGCCCCGCATCTGCTCCGTTGCCGCCGCCGGGGCGGAGGCTTCGTCCGGGGCGCCGGCGACGACGAAGGGACATTGCGCGATGGCGCCGGTATCCGTGTAGCGCCATTCCCCGGCCCGGCTTTGCGGAATACCGGCAGCGAGAAAATCGCGCAGGGCCGCCTCCCTGCGGGGGCGCATCCATTCCCCGGGGAGCCGGTCCCGGAGCCGCTCGAACTCGCCCGAGTAATGCCGGCAAACTTCGCGGGCATCCGCGTTCATTGCCGCTCGAACTCCTCGTAGCCGTGCCGTTCCAACTGCCGGGCCAACTGCCGGTCGCCGGAGCTGACCACCCGGCCCCCGATCATAATATGCACCTGGTCAGGCGCGACGTATTCCAGCAAACGCTGGTAGTGCGTGATCAGAAGGATGGACCGCTCCGGGCTGCGCAGTTTTTCCAGAGTGGCGCCGACCGTCCTGAGAGTGTCTATGTCCAGCCCCGAGTCAATCTCGTCCAGGACCGCCAGGGTCGGTTCCAGAACGGCCATCTGCAGCATTTCGTTGCGTTTTTTCTCGCCCCCGGAAAAGCCCTCGTTGATCGGACGGTGCAGCATTTCCTCGTCCATGCCCACGGCCTCCAGTTTCTCCCTGACCAGCGCGAGGAATTCGAATGCGTCCAGGTCGGGTTGGTCGCGGCTGGCGCGCAATGTGTTCAAGGCGGACTTCAGCAGGTAGATGTTGCTGACGCCGGGGATCTCGACGGGATGCTGGAAACCGAGGAACAACCCCTGCCGCGCGCGCTCCTCGATCGGCGCTTGCAACAGGTCCCTGCCGACAAAGCGGACCTCGCCGCGAGTGACCCGGTAACCCTCGTGGCCGGCCAGGACATTCGCCAGGGTGCTCTTCCCGGAACCGTTCGGCCCCATGATCGCATGCACTTCGCCGGCGCCGAGTTCCAGGTTCACTCCGTTCAGGATGGATTTCCCATCCGCGTCGGCATGTAGATCGCTAATGCGAAGCATGTTCGGGACGAAGCGCCGGGTCAGCCAACCGCGTTTTCCAGCGTGACTTCAAGCAGTTTCTGCGCCTCGACCGCGAATTCCATGGGGAGTTCCTTGAACACCTGCTTGCAAAAGCCGCCAATGACCAGGTTGATCGCGTCTTCTTCGGAAAGCCCCCGCTGCTTGCAGTAATACAACTGGTCCGCGCTGATCCGGGACGTCGTGGCCTCATGCTCGACCTGGCAACCCGGATTGTCCGTCTCGATGCGGGGGAACGTGTGCGCGCCGCAACGGTCCCCCATCAGCAGAGAGTCGCACTGGGTGTAGTTGCGGCTCCCCGCCGCGTTCCTCCCGACCCGGATCAGCCCCCGGTAGGTGTTCTGCCCGTGCCTCGCGGAAATGCCCTTGGAAATCACGGTGCTGCGCGTGTCCCTGCCCAGGTGGATCATCTTGGTGCCGGTATCGGCCTGCTGGTGGTTATTGGTCACGGCGACGGAATGGAACTTGCCCACGCTGCGGTCGCCGCGCAGGACGCAACTCGGGTACTTCCAGGTGATCGCCGAGCCGGTCTCCACCTGCGTCCAGGAAATGCGTGACCGGGCGCCCCTGCACTCGCCGCGCTTGGTGACGAAATTGTAGATGCCGCCCTTCCCTTCCTCGTCCCCGGGATACCAGTTCTGCACGGTGGAGTATTTGATTTCGGCATCGTCCAGGGCGACCAGTTCCACTACCGCCGCGTGCAGCTGGTTCTCGTCGCGCATGGGGGCGGTGCAGCCTTCCAGGTAACTGACGTAGCTGCCTTTGTCGGCCACGATCAGGGTGCGTTCGAATTGGCCCGTGTTCAGGGCATTGATGCGAAAGTAGGTGGACAACTCCATCGGGCAGCGCGTGTTTTCGGGGATGTAGCAGAAAGAACCGTCGGTGAACACGGCCGAGTTCAGCGCCGCGAAGAAATTGTCGGACACGGGCACCACAGTGCCCAGATATTTCCGCACCAGTTCCGGGTGCTGCCGCACCGCCTCCGAGAAGGGACAAAAGATGACGCCCGCCGCGGCCAGCTTCTCCTTGAAGGTGGTGGCCACGGAAACGCTGTCGAAGACCGCGTCCACAGCGACCCCCGCCAGGATCTCCCGCTCCCGCAACGGGATGCCCAGTTTCTCGTAGGTCTCCAGCAGTTTCGGGTCCACCTCGTCCAGGCTTTTCGGGCCCTTCTTGTTGGAGCGCGGCGCCGAGTAGTAGGAGATCGCCTGATAATCAATCGCCGGGTAGCGTATATTGGCCCAGGCGGGTTCCCGCATTTTTTGCCAGTGACGGTATGCCTCCAGCCGCCACTCGAGCAGCCATTGCGGCTCTTCCTTCTTGCGCGAGATTCGCCGAATGACCGCCTCGTCCAGTCCCGGCGGCATGGTATCCGCCGCGACGTCGGTATAAAAACCCGGGGCGTACCCGTCCGCCCCCGGCAGTTCTATGGCTGGGGACGACTCCGCCGCCGCGCCCGCAACCGCCGCCCGTGCCTTATTTTGCATCTTGCGCCTCCGCCGTCCTGCCCGAATCGGCAACGGTAAAACTCTCGCCGCAACCGCAGCTCTGGGTTACGTTGGGATTGTTGAACACGAATTCCTCGTTGACCCCCTTGCGGGCGTAGTCCAGCTCGGTGCCGGCCAGCAACAAGAGACTCCTGGCGTCCACCACCACCTCGATGCCGCGGGAGCGGAACACGCGATCATTCGCCCCAACCTCGCGCGCGGTCTCCACCACGTACCGGTAACCCGAGCACCCGGCGTCCTTGACGCCCACGCGCAACCTGCCGCCGTCCTCCCGCTGCCGCTGCATGAACTGGCGCACGTGCACGGCGGCGCGCTCCGTCAAGGTGATTCCCGCTGCCGGCACGGTCCCGGTCCTCAGCCCGCCATACCGCGGGAGACGGCGCCTTGCGCCCGCGGCGCGGCGGCAACCTGGTCCTGCCGTCTTGCCACTTGGCGCACCGCCTGCTTGCGGGCCAGGTCCGCCAACGTCATGTTGCGCAGGAAATCGGCAATCCAGCCGTTGAGTTCCGCCCACAGGCTGTGCGTCAGGCAGGGTTGGTTCCCCAGGCAGTTCTTTTTGCCGCCGCAACGGGTCGAGTCCAGCGGCTCCTTCACGGCAAGGATCACCTCGGCCAGGGTAATGCAGTCGGCGTCCCGATCGAGCCGGTAGCCGCCGCCGGGGCCGCGGATGCTCCGCACCAGCCGTTGCCGGCGCAGGCAGGCAAAGAGCTGCTCCAGGTAACTCTGGGAAATATCCTGGCGCATGGCAATGTCCGCCAGCGGCACGATGGCGCCCTCCTCTCCATGCAGGGCGATATCCAGCATGGCGGTGATCGCGTAGCGGCCCTTGGCTGTAAGTCGCATAAGACTGTAAAAATCTGCTGTTCGCGCTTCCGTTGCCCGATTCGAAGCGACCGGGTTTTGCCCTGGATACCATACCCGATTATTTTAGTCAAGTATGTGTATGTGGCGGCCCCATCCAGCCGTTACGCAATCGCGGGCAAAAGATTCCCACCCCGCCATTCCCGCCCTCACCCCGCCATTCCCGCGCAGCAGGCTGTGTAAAAACCATTTGCTTTTTTGGAAGTGGGGAAACAGTGCTCTGTCATTCCGGCCCCTCTTGTCATTCC
>JAPPQA010000052.1 GCA_028817255.1 Gammaproteobacteria bacterium
ATTGGCCGCTGCTGGCGGTGGCGGCGGCGGAGGGGATCGCGCGCCTCGGCGGGCGCATCGCCATATGGGCACGGCGGCTTATTTCTGCCCGCGGATTCGCGCACCTGGCGGCGCTCGTTCTCTTTGCGCCGATACTGTTCTACGCCAATGCGATACAGGGCGCATTGTTGTATGAAGGCTCGCGGGTGCTCGAATACAGAGGGCATTTGTACAGCGAGCTGAACGCAGAGAACGCGGGCAAGTGGTTGGCGGCGCCCGGGATGTCGAAGCTGGTGGCTGTTTCCAACAACTTGCGCCGCCGGTCAACGCTGCGCCATGCCCCATCGCCGTGGGCGGAGCACAGGGCATTTGCCGCGAGCCAGCAGCGGGCGTGGGGGCCGCTCGAGCGCATGCCTCGCGGAATGTTCCCTGACGACGCGGTGAGTGTGGCGAGCGTACTTGGAATCCAAGGCTATTACCTGCCGGATCTGGAGATAATAGACGTTTACGGTTTGACCGACAAAACGGTGGCCCGCAATCCCATGACCAAGGCCGGGCGGAGACATATAGTGCACGAGCGCCAACCGCCGCCCGGCTACCTCAGGCAACGAGGCGTGAACTTTTTCGTGACGTCGGCGAAACCAAGCGCGGCCGACGCTTTGCGGGTAGCGCACTACGCCCTCAAAGTCGGTCCGAATCTATGGATGCCCTTCGATTCGAATGACCGCCAGTGGGTCGCCGAGCGTTTCGCCGACCGGGAGCTGAGGAGCCGCCCGGCAAGGCGCGGCACGAGGAAAGAATAATGTCCGGAAAATCCGCATCGAGGCGCAAAAAACGCAAAGCGAGGACGGCCGGCAGGCCGGAAATGGCGCCCGTCGCCCCGTCGCAAGTTCTGGCGGGCGGTGGCGGCGGCAAATCTTCGTGGCGGCTGCCCGTCTTGTTGTTTGCTGTCTGCTTCGGCGCCTACGCAATGAACGGAGATGTTTTGATGGGCGCGGATCAGGAAACCAATATGCGGTTCGGCGTCAATGTGTTGAAGCATCGCTCCCTCTCGCTCGCTCCGCCGCATGCGCCGGATGCGTTCACCTGGACCTTGCAGCGGTCCCCGGAGGACACAGGCCCCGTCGAACTTACCCGCTGGAACAGCAAGTGGGACGCGCTCTACCGAAAGGGGGAGCTACGGGCGGCCTATCCCTATTCGATGGTCCCGACGGTGCACCCGGGCCAATATGCCAACACCTTCGGCTTCGGCGCTACGCTCACTTTGCTTCCGGTTTATGCGGCGCTGAATCTTTTTACGGATCTCGCGGCCGACCGTTCTGCCTGGTGGCATGGCGCCAAGGTGACCGCTTCCCTGCTGACCGCGGGGGCGGTCGTGTGTATTTTTCTGGCCATGCGCCGCTTCCTCCCGCCCCTGCCGGCGGCGCTGGGCGCGCTGGCGTTCGGTCTTGGCACCTGCGCGTGGAGCCTCAGCAGTCAGGGGCTGTGGCAGCAGACGCCCTTCCTGTTCTTTTTGTCGCTCGGGGCCTGGTGTCTGTTCGCCGCCGGCCAGGAAACGACCCGCCGGCCCGCCTGGGCGCTGTACTGCGGGGCGGCGCTGGGCATGGCGACGCTGTGCCGTCCCACCGGAGCCATTGCCGTAGTCTGCGTGGGGCTGTATCTGCTTTGGCTTGCCCCGCCGCGCTTGCTGCCGCGTTTGCTGCATTCCCCCGGCGCCGCCGGCGCCGCGCCCGGCGAGGAGCGGCCGGGCGGACTGCGCCGGTTCCCCGCGCTGCCGCCGGTTTTCGCATACGTACTGGGCGGGCTGCCGTTCGCCGCGTTGCTCGGGGCGTACAACGCCTATTACTTCGGCAATCCCTTTGTCTTCGGGCAGGGGCTCGCGGCGGAATGGCTGGTGCGGGAGAGAGGCGTTGCCGGTGTATGGCAGACGCCGCTGGCGGAGGGCCTTGCCGGCCTGCTGTGCAGCCCGTCGCGGGGGCTGCTCGTCTATTCGCCCATCATGGCGCTTGGATTGGCCGGGGCGGTTATGATGTGGAAGTCTCCGCGGACCTTCGCGCCGTTGATTCCGTTGCAGGCGGCTGTCTTGCTGCAGGTTGCGGTGGCCGCCAAGTGGTATGACTGGTGGGGCGGGTGGACATACGGGCCCAGGCCCATCGTAGATGCCGGGGTGTTTCTGAGCTTGCTGACGATCCCCGTCATCGCCAGGGTCGTACAGGCGCCCCGGATGCGGGGCGTATTCGCGGCGCTGTTCCTGTATTCCGTCGCGGTGCAAGCCGTCGGCGCATGGGCGTACAACATCGTGGGCTGGAACGACAAAGACGGAATGAATATTGACCAGCCCGAGCACCGGAGCCGTTTGTGGTCTCTGAGCGACAGCCAGCTTGCGTATTACGCGACTCATTTTCGTTTGGCAAGGGCGCAGAAACAGCACGATATAAATTATTACCTGTATGAAGACACGACGCCGATTATTGTGGGCCCGCGCAAGGGGGCAAGCTTTCAATGAATCGAATAAAGCCCACTCCGCCATTCCCGTCTCCCACCGCGTCATTCCGGCGCAGGCCGGAATCCCGCATAAAAAGCGCGCGCTTCGCGCTCCTTTGCGATGCCGAGGTCGCAAGAGTAAGAGGGATTCCGGCTTTCGCCGGAATGACAGAAAAAAAGGCCGGAATGACAAAGAGGGAGGCGGGAATGGCGGATATTGGTCATGCCAGCGAGAAGTTTTTTCGTGCGACTGTAGCACACAGTTCTGCTATTCCTGCGAAAGCAGGAATCCAGTGTATAAAGCGCGCGCTTCGCGCTCCTTTTGAGGAATGTGCGGCGGCGGATTGTTATCCTCGGCAAGGGCGCGTACAGGGCGGCGCGGAGTAGAAATAAAATGTCCGGAAAGTCGAAATCGAAGCATAGAAAACGCAAGACAAAGCCCGCGACCAAGCCTGCGTACGAAACAAAGGCGCAACGGCACCCCGGCGGCAGGGCGCGCTTTGCTGCCGTTGCC
>JAPPQA010000053.1 GCA_028817255.1 Gammaproteobacteria bacterium
GGCGGGGATGGCGGCGGCTTGCGGTATGATGCGCGGGGCGCGAATCCCGGCGCTGGCGGGCGGCGCTTGCGGGGCGCGAGATCGGGAGAGGCATTTGTTCGGCAGCGTTGCATGGAGGGAAGCGGGGGGGCCGGCAAAATGCCGGGACGGCAGGGCGGCGGTCGGGGCCTTCGGGGGCCGGCGCCTGCTGGCTGTCTGGTCGCTCGCGCTGGGGTTGTCGGCGTCTTCTTTGGCGGCGGCGCGGGGTTTGTGTCCCGCGCAATCGGCGCCGGAGGCGCCGCCGGCGGAACTGCCCGCCGGGGAGCTGCGGCTGGAATCGCGGCGCGCGAATTATTTTGTGGGCGGGGAGGTCCTGATGCAGGGCGACGTGGAACTGGCCCAGGGTCGGCGGCGCCTGCGCACGGAGTCCCTGCGTTACGACACGCAGACCCGGCAGGCGTGGGCGGACGCGCCCCTGGAGTATCGCGACCCGGTGTTGCGCCTGCGCGGGCGGCGCGGCAGTTTCGATGCCGCCTCGGGCAGCGCGCGCTTTGAGGAGGCGCATTACTTGCTGCCGGCGACGGGCGGTAGGGGAACGGCGGATGTCCTGCAAAATGACGGGGACGTGACCCGCCTGGAGGGGATTGATTACAGCACTTGCGCGGGAGATGCCGGGTTCTGGCGCCTCCATGCCCGCCGCATGCGGCTGGATCGCGCCGCCGGGGAAGGGCGGGCGCGGCACCTGGTGCTGCGCTTTGGCGGCTTGCCGGTGCTGTACGCGCCGTTCTTTTCCTTCCCCCTGGACGAACGGCGCAAGACGGGGTTCCTGACGCCGCGTTTCGGCATCTCCACCAGCACGGGCGCGGATCTGCGCGTCCCCTATTACTGGAACCTGGCGCCCGACCGGGATTTCACTTTCGCCTGGCGCGGCATGGAGCGCCGCGGCCAGATGCTGAGCGCGGAGTATCGGCGCCTGTGGCGGCGCGGAAACGGAAGCCTGTACGCCGAGGGCTTGCCGCGCGACCGTAAGGATCGGGACCGCGGCCGGGGGCTGGTCTCGCTGCGCCTGGATTGGGATGCGGGGGGCGGCGACACGGGGACGAGGCGCTTGCGCCTGGACGCGGAGCGGGTTTCCGACCGGCGCTACCTGCGCGATTTGGGCGCCGGGATCGGGCTGAGCGCCAGCCGCCTGTTGCAGCAGCGCGCCGAGGCCGACTATCGCTTCGCGCATGGGGGCGCGCATGGCGGCTGGACGCTGCTGTTTCAGGGATACCAGAGCCTGGACGAGGACATCGCGCCCGCGGAGGAGCCCTACCGGCGCCTGCCTCGCTTCTTGTTCGACTATGGGCGGCAGGCGCCGCGGGCCGCCGGCGGGCCCGGTTTCTCGGTGCGCGGGGAGGGAGCGTATTTTGACCGTGACGCGGGGCCCGCGGGCGCGCGTCTGGACCTGCGGCCCGCGCTGTTCTGGACGCGGCGCGGCGCGGCGGGCTTCCTGCGCCCGGAGGCGGCGCTGCGCTATACCCGCTACGCGCTGGATCGCAGGCAGGCAGGGACGCCGGCCGTGCTGGAACGCTGGCTGCCCAGCCTGGAACTGCGCGGCGGGATGTTCTTTCTGCGCCCCGTGCGCTGGTTGCGGCGCGATTATCTGCAAACCCTGGAACCGCGGCTCTATTACCGCTACGCGCCGCACCGGGCGCAGGCCGCGCTGCCGGTCTTCGATACCGGGCGGACGGCTCTTTCGGCGTCCTCGCTGTTTTATCCGGACCGCTTCACGGGGGCCGACCGGGTGGGCGACGTCAATCGGCTGACCCTGGCCCTCAGTTCCCGCCTGCTGGCGGGCGACACCGGCGGCGAGCGGGGGCGCTTGACCCTGGGACAGGCGTATTTTTTCCGCGACCGCCGGGTGGGGTTGCCCGGCGAGGCGCCGCAAGACGCCGCCGTGTCGCCGCTGTTGCAGGCGCTGTCGCTGCGTCTGCCGGCAGGGTTCGAGCTGCGCCAGCAGTGGGATTGGGACCCGGAAGACGCCGGCACCGAACGCTGGACCCTGGGCTTGCGCTACCGGGATTTGCAGACGCGGCGCTTGTTGAATCTGCACTACCGGTACCGGCGCGCCCGCGCCGGCGGCATCGGCGGCGCGGCGGACCGGGACCTGCGGCAGGTCGGTCTTTCGTTCCGCCGGCCGTTGGGGGCGCGGTGGGCGCTGTTTGGCCTCTGGAATCACTCTCTGGCCGCGCGCCGTCCGCTGGAATGGATCGGCGGCGCGCAATATCGTTCCTGCTGTTGGGCCCTGCGCCTGGTGGGCCGCCGCTTCCTGACAGGAAAGGATCGGGAGTACACTAGCAATATCTTTTTGCAGTTGGAGTTGCTGGGCCTGGCCGGGATCGGTCGCGCCGGCGGCAACCTGCTGAGGCGGAGCATCCCGGGTTATGAAGACGACTGGTAGCAAGCGGCCAACGGTTCCCGTGCTGTTGGCGGGAATCCTGTTTTGCTGGGCGGGCGCGGGCCATGCCCAATCGGTGACCCTGGATCGGATTATTGCCGTCGTCAACGACGATGTCGTCTTGCAGAGCGAGTTCGAGAACCGCGAGCGCCTGCTTCAGGAGCGGTTGCGGAAGGAGGGGACGTATATCTCCAATCCTCTGATTATTAAGAAACAGGTGCTGGATCTCCTGATCATGACCAAGCTGCAGTTGCAGCAGGCGACGGTCAGCGGCGTTACGGTGGAGGAGGGGGTGCTCGACCGCATGGTCGGCGATATCGCCGCGCGCAACGGCATGTCGGTGGACGGGTTTCAGCGGCTGTTGGAGGAGGACGGTTTCAGCTATGAGGGCTTTCGACAGGGAATGCGCGAAGAGCTGCTCGTTCGGCGGCTGCGTTCGCAGGAGATTGACACCCGCGTCTCCATCAGCGAGGAGGAGATTGATTATTATCTGACTACGCTGGAGAGCCAGGGAGGGATGGGCCGGGAGTACCGCCTGCAGCATATCCTGATACTTGAGGGCGGTGAGCCGGAGGAGATGCGTCAGCGCGCCGAGGATCTGCGCAAGCGTCTGGAGGGCGGGGAAGATTTCGCCGCGCTGGCCGAGGAACTCTCGGACGCGGAAGATGCCGCCCAGGGCGGCGACCTGGGCTGGCGGCGGTTGCCCGAAGTGCCTACCGTTTTCCTGGAGCATGTGCCCAACCTGGAGGTGGGGGGTTTCACCGGCCCCTTCGAGGGCGGGGACGGTCTGCACTTTGTGCGGCTGGCGGAGGTGCGCGCCAGCGACCTGTTCATGGAGGAACAGACCCGGTCGCGGCATATCCTGGCGCGCGTGGAGGAGGGAAACGACGGCACGGAGGCTCGGGAACTCATTGCCGGGCTGCGCGAGCGGCTCGAGCAGGGCGAGGATTTCGCGGCCCTGGCCGCGGAATATTCCGATGACCTGGGCACTTCTACCGAGGGCGGCGCCCTGGGCTGGGTCGGCCGGGGGGCGCTGGATCCCGCTTTCCAGCAGGCCCTGGACGATCTGGAGCCGGGGGAACTCAGCGAGCCCTTCCGTTCCTCCTTCGGTTGGCACGTTGCCCAATTGCTGGAGCGGCGCCGCCAGGACCGCACCGAGGACGCGCGCCGGGAACAGGCCCGTGAAACGATACGCCGGCGCAAGAGCGAGAACGCGTACAAGTCCTGGTTGCATCAACTGCGCGACGAGGCATATGTAGAGTACCGCCTGGACTGGGGCGAGGAGCTCTAATGGCCGAGATGCCAGGCCGGATGCCGCGGCTGATCCTGACACCGGGCGAACCCGCGGGCATCGGGCCGGACTTGGCGGTGTCGCTTGCTGCCCGGCCGCCGGCGGCGGAGTTGGTCGTCGTTGCCGACCCGGAATTGTTGCGCGAACGTGCCCGGCGCCTGGATCTTGCCCTGCGGATCGCAGAGTTCCACGATGCCGACCCGCCCAGCCCGGCCCGCCCCGGCGTCCTCAAGGTTTGGCCCCTGCCGCTGGCGGCGGCCGTGCGTTGCGGCCGGCCTGATCCGGCCAACGCCCGGAGCTTGTTGCAGGCTTTGGAGCGCGCCTGCCGGGCTTGCCTCGCCGGGCGTTTTACCGCCTTGGTGACGGGGCCGCTGCACAAATCCGCGATCCGGGCGGCGGGCTTCCCTTTTACCGGGCACACAGAGTATCTCGCCGATCTGTGCCAGGTGCCGCAACCGGTGATGCTGCTGGCCGGCGGCGGCCTCCGCGTGGCCCTGGCGACCACGCACCTGCCCCTGGCCGACGTGCCCGCCGCGATTACGCCGCGGCGGTTGCGGGCAGTGCTGGTCGTTCTGTGTCGCGACCTCGGACGATACTACGGGCTCGCCGCGCCCCGCATCCGGGTCTGCGGGCTGAATCCGCATGCCGGCGAGGACGGGAGTCTGGGCGATGCCGAGCGGCGGGTGATCGCCCCCGTGCTGGACGAATTGCGCGCCGGTGGGATGCGCCTGGAGGGGCCGCTGGCGGCCGACACGGCCTTTGTCCCTGCCGGGAGCGGCGAGGCGGGGCCGGCCGGCGCCGGTGGCGCAGACGCCGTGCTGGCCATGTACCACGACCAGGGGCTGCCGGCGGTCAAGGCCCTGGGTTTCGGCGAGACGGTCAATATTACGCTGGGACTGCCGTTCCCGCGCTGCTCCGTGGATCACGGCACGGCGTTGGCGTTGGCGGGCACCGGTCGCGCCCGGGCGCACAGTCTCCGGGCCGCGTTGCGCCTCGCGATGGAGTTGTCCGCCGGTTGCGGGCACGGGCAGGAAGCTGCGCCTGCCGGTGCGGCAGCGGGCGTTGCGCCCCGTTTGCGGCAGGGAGAGGCCCGGTGAGGGCGGCCGGGCGGAGCCGCGCGCGCCGCCGTTGGGGGCAGCACTTTTTGCGCGACCCGGATGCGATCGCGCAGGCGGTGGCGGCGATCGCGCCGCGCCCCGGCCAGCGCCTGGTCGAGATCGGACCGGGGGACGGCGCCCTCACTGGCCCGCTGCTGGACGCCGCCGGCGCCCTGGACGCAGTGGAGAAAGATCCGGCGCTGGGGGACCTGCTGTGCTTGCGCTACCCTCCCGCCCGCGGATTGCGCCTGTACCGGGCGGACGCGCTGCGCTTCGATTACCGGCGCCTGTGCGTCGGCGGCGGCCGCTTGCGCCTGGTGGGCAATCTGCCGTATTCCATTTCCACTCCCCTGCTGTTTCTGCTGTACGACTTGCGCGAATGCCTGCATGACATGGTATTTATGCTGCAAAGGGAAGTTGCGGAACGGCTGGTCTCCGCGCCGGGCAGCCGCCGTTACGGACGGCTTTCGGTCATGATGCAGTGCCGTTTTTCCATGCGGCGGCTGTTCGATGTGCCGGCGGCGGCCTTTGCCCCGCCGCCGCGCGTGGAGTCTTCCATGCTGCATTTCGCGCCGCGCGCCGCCCCCCTGTGCGGCGCCGCCGACCCGGCGCTGTTCGCGGAGTTGGTGCGGCGCGCTTTTTCCGGCCGGCGCAAGCTGTTGCGCAATGCCCTCGCCGGGTTCCTGGATATGCAACGCCTGGAGGCCGCCGCCATCCCTGCCTCGGCCCGCGCCGAAGACCTGGCGCCGGAAGATTACGCCCGGCTGGCGGCACCGGTTGGCCTCGGCGAGCCGCGCCTTTCCGGGCGCTGACGGGATATGCCCCGCGTTGTGCACAGTCCGCGGCAATCCGGCAGGCCCGGTCGGGTATGGCCGTCGCTGTGGCGACAGACGGAACGGCTGGAGCGGGGCTTGGCGGCCATAGGAGATCGGGTGGGGCGGCTGGTGGCTTGGTCAATCCCGGCCATGGTGCTGGTCGTTTCCTACGATGTCTCGATGCGGTTCCTGTTCCACCGGGGTTCGGTGGCGCTGCAGGAACTGGAGTGGCACCTGTTTTCCCTGGTCTTCCTGCTGGGTGCGGCCCATACCCTCCGTTGCGGCCAGCACGTGCGCCTGGACCTGTGCTACCGCAGCCGGTGGCTGAACGACCGGCGCCGCGCCTGGATCGATCTGCTGGGAGGGCTGTTTTTTCTGGTGCCTTTCTGCCTGTTGGTTATCGCCAGTTCCTGGAACTTTGTCTCGCAGTCCTTCGTGCATGCGGAGGTTTCCCCCGACCCGGGCGGGCTGCCCTATCGCTGGCTGCTCAAAGCGGCGATCCCGTTCGGTTTCGGTTTGCTGTTGCTGCAGGGGGTGGCGGATATCCTCGGCAATCTGCGCCGCCTGTTCGGCGAGGACCGCTGATGCAGACCTGGGCTCTGCTTATGTTCCCGGTGCTGTTTCTGTTGCTGCTGCTCGGGTATCCGGTGGCCTTTACCCTGGGGGCGGTCGCCCTGGTTTTCGGCTGGCTGTTCCTGGGGCTCGATTTTTTCGGGCTATTGCCGCTGCGCATCTGGGGGGTGATGACGAATTTCACTTTGTTGGCGGTGCCCTTGTTCGTTTTCATGGGAATGGTGCTCGAGCGCTCCGGGCTGGCCGCGGATCTTCTGGAAACCGCCGGCCGGTTATGCGGCAGGCGCAGGGGCGGGCTGGCCTTTGCCAGCGTGCTGATTGGGGGATTGTTGGCCGCCACTACCGGCGTGGTCGGCGCGACGGTGGTGACCATGGGCGTCATCGCCCTGCCTGCTATGCTCAAGCACGGCTATTCCCCGTCTCTGGCCTCCGGTACGGTAGCCGCCGCCGGGACGCTGGGGCAGATCGTCCCGCCGAGCATCGTCCTGATTCTGCTGGGGGATGTCATGGGCGTCCCGGTGGGCAGGCTGTTCGTCGGCGCCGTGTTGCCGGGGATGCTGCTGATATTCCTGTATCTGCTGTATATCCTGCTGGTTGCCTGGCGGCGGCCGCAAGCGGCGCCGGCGGTAGCGCCGGCGGCGGCCGAGGGGCTGGACGGGGACCTGGTGCTGCGTGCCGTCTGCGGCCTGTTGCCGCCTCTGCTGCTGGTGGCTGCCGTGCTGGGCTCGATCTTTCTGGGCATTGCCTCTCCTACCGAGTCGGCGGCGCTGGGCGCCCTGGGCGCCGTGCTGCTGGCTGTTGTCCGCGGGCGGCTGAACCTGGCCGGCCTGTACCAGGCGATGCTTCAGACCCTGCGCCTGACCAGCATGGTGTTTCTCATCCTGATTGGCGCCACGGCCTTCGGGCTCGTGTTTCGCGGCATCGGCGGAGACGCCGCCATCTTCGGATTCATGACCTCCCACTTCAGCAGTGCCGCCGGGTTTCTGCTGGCCAGTATGGTCCTGATATTTCTGCTCGGTCTGTTTCTGGACTTCCTGGAAATCTGTTTCATCGTGGTGCCGGTGCTGGCCCCGATCGGCGTCTATTTCGGGTTGGACCCGCTGTGGCTGGGTCTGTTGATCGCTTTGAATCTACAAACCGCCTTCCTCACCCCGCCGGTCGGGTTTTCCCTGTTCTATCTGAAGGGAGCGGCGCCGAGCCTTCCCCTGAGGGCGCTTTATCGCGGGATCGTTCCTTTTGTCTGCATACAAGTCGCGGTCATCGTTCTGTTGGCCTCTTGTCCGCGTTGCGCCCTCTGGTTGCCCGATCTGGCGGACCGCCTGCAGGGGCTGTAGCGCGGTCCCCGCGCATCCGGCGCTCGCGTCCCCGGCGCAGGGCCTCCGCCACCGGCCGGGTATCGGGCCGGACGCCGCGCCACAGGAGAAATGCCTCGGCGGCCTGCTCGATTAACATGCCGAGCCCATCCTCGTTGACGCCCGCCCCCTGGCGCTCCGCCCAGCGCATGAACGGGGTGGGCTGGTCGCCGTAGGCCAAGTCGTAGCAGGCGCCTCCAGGCGCCAGCAGACCGTCGGCCAGGGGCGGCAGCCGGCCCTGAAGGCTGAGCGAGGTGCCGTTGACGACGAGCTCGAACTGCCGTCCCTGCAATTCCGGGTAGCCAACGGCCTCTACGTCCCCTTGCGCGGCAAAGGCCGTCGCCAGCCCGCGCGCGCGTTCCAGGGTGCGGTTGGCGATCACCACCCGCGCGGGGCGTTCGTCCAGCAACGGCCCCAGCACGCCGCGCACGGCGCCGCCCGCGCCCAGCACCAGGACCCGAGCGCCGGCGATGCAAAGGCCCAGGTTGTCGCGCAGATCGCGCAGCAAGCCGGTGCCGTCGGTGTTGTCGGCATAGCAGCAACCGTCCGGTCCGAACCACAGCGTGTTCGCGGCCCCCGCCCGCCGCGCCTGCGGGCCGGGGCTCTGCGCCAGCCGGTAGGCCTCGCTCTTGAAGGGCACGGTCACGCTCAACCCCTTGCCGCCGGCGCGCCGGAACTCGCGCACGGCCTGTTCGAAGCGGCCGGGGCTTACCTCAATCGCCCGGTAGCGGATTGCCTGGTCCGTCTGCCGGGCAAACAGGGTGTGAATGTGGGGGGATTGGCTGTGCCCGACCGGATGCCCCATCACCGCATAGTCGTCGCGGACGGCGGGAGAGGGGCGGTCTCCAGGCGCGGCCATGGCGCCTCGCGCCTCCGCCTCTTTCATGTTTTGGTTTTTTCCAGACCGCCGCGCAGGCAATAGGCTTCCATGCCCTGCTGGTTCAACAGATAGGCCCCGGTGGAACTGCGGCGCCCGGAGTTGCAGTACAGAATGTATTTGCATTTCGGGTCCAGGGTGTCCGACTTCAAGCGCAGCATGATCAGCGGGATGTGCAGGCTGCCGTCGAACCCGTTTTCCTGGTGTTCTCCCTCCAGGCGCACGTCCAGCCAGCGGGCCCCGGATTCCTGCACCATCTTTTGCGCCTCGGTCAGATCCACCCATCGCAGCATGGGTTCACTCAGGAGTTGCTCGAAGTCCTTTTTGGAGAGGCGCATCAGTATGCCGTCGCTGAGCATTTTGACATTGGCGTTGCGGACGGCGCCCGAGAGCAGCGCCTCTTCTCCGAAGGACGCGCCTCGCTGCAATATGGCCAGTTGCATTTCCTTGCCCCCGGGGGCCGTGCGCGTCACCGCGCATTTTCCCTGGCGGATGAGGTAGAAATAGTCGCCGGGGTCGCCCTGCTTGATGACGAGGGCCCCTTTCTTGTACGACACCTTCTCTATGCGCATGAACATGGCCTGGATGTTGGCGGGCGGCACCTTGATAAACGCCTTGGATTTCAATATCAGGGTCATCCAGTCGCCGGTTTGGTCCGAGTCGGGATCCTCGGATTCGGGCAGTTTGCCTTTCAAGTCCGGCGTTTGGTCCAGGGTCAGCGCGATGTCGAGTTGCTTCCTGTCAATTGCCATGACCAGGCTTTTTTCCCCGGCTACGGCAGTGCACCGCCGGGGTTGGAACGGGTGGACCGGCTTCTTGCCGGTTGCCGTGGATATCGAACCCGCGCGCAACACTTCTTCCCCTTTGCCGGTTTGCAGCAGGATGCTGCCCCTGAGCAGGTAGTAGGCGCTATTGTCCGTTTGATCCTTTTTAAACAGGACCTGGCCCTTGGGGACCATCAGCAATTTGGTGTGTTCGCAAAGTTTTTGCAGGAGCTTCGGCTGCAACTGATTGGGCGGGAAAGCCTGTTTTAATAGGGTGATGGCCTGGCGCTTGTCCATAGAACGGTTCTCTCCGGAACGCGCAGGCTCCGGTAATCATAGATTGTAGCCTCTTTCGTCATGCAGCACTATATCCAAACCTTCCGTTTCTTCCTCCTCGTTGACCCGCGCTCCCTGGCACAGCAACTTCGTCGCCCAGATGAAAACGGCGCTGAGGACGGCGCAATAGCCGATGGTGACGACGATGCCCGTCGCCTGGGCGGCGAGTTGTCCGCCGATGCTCTGAATGTCCGCTCCGAAGCCGTTTCCGCCCATGGACTCGGCGGCGAAGGGGGCGGTCAACAGCGCCCCGACGATCCCGCCCACGGCGTGTACGCCGAATACGTCCAGGGAGTCGTCGTAGCCCATGGCCCTCTTGAGGCTGACCGATGCGTAGTAACATGCGCCGCCGGCCGCCGCGCCGATAATGAGCGCCGCCAGGGGGTTGACGCTGCCTGCCGCCGGGGTAATCGCGACCAGTCCGGCAATTGCCCCCGAGGCGATGCCCAGCACGGTCGGTTTTCCGTAGCGCATCCATTCGCAAGACATCCAGACGAGCGCCGCCGCCGCTGCCGCCAGTTGCGTGACCACAATGGCCATTCCAGCCACGCCGTCGGCGGCCAGGCCGCTGCCGCCGTTGAAGCCCATCCACCCTACCCATAGCAGGGAGCCGCCCAACACCGTGTAGGCCAAGTTGTTGGGGCGCATGGAGATATTCGGGTAACCGCTGCGCTTGCCCAGCATGATCGCGGCGACCAGCCCGGCGACCCCGGCATTGATATGCACTACGGTGCCGCCGGCAAAATCCAGGACGCCGAGACCGCCCAGCCAGCCGCCTTCGCCCCAGACCCAGTGGCAGACGGGCACGTAAACGAAACTGAACCAAAGGGCGGTGAATAGCAACAGGGCCGAGAACTTCATGCGCTCGGCGACGGCCCCTACGATCAGGGCCGGGGTGATGATCGCGAAGGTCATCTGGAAAGCCATGAATACCGCCTCCGGGATTTCGCCTGCCATTGCCCCCGCGTGCAGGCCGTGGAGCAGCAGCCGCTCCGTGCCGCCCAGCAGGGCGCCCGTGCCCGTGAGCGCCAGGCTGTAGCCGTACAGTCCCCACAGGACCGATACCAGCGCGGCGAGGGCAAAGCATTGCATCAGTACGGAGAGCACGTTTTTGCTCCGCACCATGCCGGCATAGAACAGGGCCAGGCCGGGAAGGGTCATCAGCAGCACCAGCACGGTGGCGACCAGCATCCAGGCGGTGTCCCCCTTGTCAATTGCCGCTTGTGCGACGGCTGGATACGGGAGGAGGATTGCCGCCAGGAACGCGATGACGGACGCCAGATTGCGGCGCCCGCGCCGGGGTTCCGGCGACCGTCGTCCGTCTCTCCCGGTGGCGGCGCGCGCGG